>NZ_VORB01000005.1 GCF_007995015.1 Luteibaculum oceani | reverse complement strand
AAACGGGACAAGGCGCATTGGTTTCTTCCCAAATGAACTGGTATTCACCCGGCTCGGGAACAAAGGCAAAGGTTTTCGATTGCTTGTTATTGGAGAAGGTAAAAGAACCGTCTGAAGGCAGTCGCCAGGCTCCTTTCCCAAAGGAAGGGGTCGCATCGAGTTGGGTGAAACTTCCACATACCTCGATAGGACTGGGTCCTGCATTGGCAAAGGGTTGTTTTTTAACTACCACCCGCACCGATCCATCGAGTACCAGCCCGCCACAATTGGCGCCTTCATCACGAATGGCGTTGATTTGATACAATCCTCCCTCGAATACATTGAGTTGGAAACTGTTGTTGTTGGTCACTACGGGATTTCCAAAAGGAGTACCGTTTTTAAGGAACTCTATGCGATAAGGTCCTGTTCCACCGGTAATGGCTACGTTGATTTGAGTAGAAGATCCTTCACAGATGTTAATTTCATCGGGATCGGTAATTGAAACGCGTGGAAGATCGAATACATTAACGGCTATGGGGGTATCGAAATTCAGCTCACAGGTATTGACGTTGCCATCGGATAGTCTCGTAAAGCGATACACGGTATTTTCCAGTGGGTTCAGCGGCAAAGATCCCGAATCGGGCAAGAAGCTGTAATCGAGCACCGAAGTCCCTTTGGAGTTGGTAGCGGTTCCTTGCAGTCTAAAGGGCCCGTTACCGGTAAATTCAAAGCCAAGTTCAAAGATGTCCCCCTCGCAGATGTCGCCACCCAAACTGCTAAAGTTAACGGCAGGTTGTGGACGGAAGATAATCGGCGTACCATCTCCAACCGATACACAGGTGTCAATGGGGTCGATTCCGCCACCTAGGCGATCTCCTGCAATAGGAGAAATGTAATAGGTCTTGTTGAACTCTAGCGCAGGGAAATAATCGAAGGAAGGAAACTGGTTAGAATCTAAACGTTCTCCTAAAACAATCCCCGCTCTATCGTGAAGGATGTAATAGAGCGTGTCTTCAGGTTCTAGGAAAGAATTGGATACGTTAGGCACCACCGCAGTTTCGTATTCACAAAACTCCAGTGGATTTATGTCCATGGTTCCCGCAAAGGTGGCACACTCACAGTATTTTCTTGGACGACGGTTAAATACAGCCTCTACATCAGGACAGTTGGATCCGTCGTAAAAACGATAGGAATATTCCACTCCGTTGGGAAGGGTATCCAGCCTATGCACAGCACTTGGGGCTGGAGCGCCGGATTTAACTAGGTTTCCATCTACAAAAAGATCGTACTTGTAGTTGGTTCCGTCTCCGCCAGAGAGTTCAATAACGGGTGTAAACCCAAGGAAAGAGATTCCATCGGGATTGAGGATACAGTCTTCTTCGATGAGTTTTGCTACGATGGGTTCAAACACGCCCACTTCGATGGCTGCAGGTTTTACGATTGGACAACGCAGAGAGCTATTGTCTATCATTCGAGTTACCGAAAAGGTGGTGATATCGGAAAGCGGCTGAGAGAATTGATAGGAGTTAATTACCGGTAGCTCGTTAAGCGCAGGATAGGTATTTCCGTTGCCATCGGAGATTTCAAGATCAAAAGGACCGTTTCCAACCATAGTAGCGGTAATGGTAACAGCAGAATCTTTACAAAGAATAGGGAAATCGGCTGAGAAGGTAAGCTCTGGAGCGGCAATAACACGAACGGTAGCCAATGCCGAAGAATCGATACAGGCTTTTTTACCTTTTATGGTATAGTCGAAAGTAAAAGTCTGTTCGTTGGGGTTGTTGGGCGTGTTTATTCCTCTAAAGAGCTGCCCATCTAAACCACCTGAATTATCTAAATCGGTCCAGGTACCACCTGTTTCTGGGTTGTTGTTAAGTACCGTGAGCAGGGTAAGGGGAATCCCTGATTCACAAATGATGGTATCTCCATTGGAACCTGCATCGGGTTGGTGGTTGATTTGAAGGTTGACATTGGAGGAGTCGGCTGGACAACCTGCAACGGGAACTTTATAGTAGAAAAAGTAATTGCCTTCGTTCACTTTTCTAGGATCAACGATCCCGGTATTGCCGGCAAAAGCCGCTTCTGGCACTCCGTCGTAATTGGTCCAGAATCCACCTGAAGTAACATCATTTCCTAGGTACGGGAATAGATCCAGAGGATTTTCGGTATCGCAAAGTGTATCGATAGCGTTTTGCCCTAAAAATGGAAGTTCGGTCACGGTAACATTCACCACCGCGGAGTCTTTTCCACAGAAAATATCTTGGGTGTATAGAAACTGGTAATCACCAGCGGGAATCCCGCGGTTGTCGAAAAGAGAGCCTGAGAGATTAGCGGGGTTACCGTTGAGGATGGTCCAAACGCCATTAGTAAGCTTCAGCGAATCGGTAATGAGTTGATTTAAATCGAAGTCTTCGTAGATGTTACAAAGCAGGGTGTCTTGGTGAGAGAGTGCCACGGGGTTTCTACCTACAAAAGGGGCAATGGTATCCACTCGGGAACAACCTGCAAGGGAGGTGGAGGTGAGTAAAAAAGTGTCTTGCTCACTCACACGAATTACGCTTTCGCCTTGACCATTGGGTGGGCTAACCAGGTTGGTATTGTTAGACCAGCTGTAATCTACAAAGTTGGCAGAAGAAACGTAGATGGACCAGTTGAGCAGTTCGCCTATATCTGTAGCTATTTTGTCACCAATTAATAATTTCCATTCTCCGGTTATATCCGAACCTATTCCTCCAGTAGGGAAATCCCCAAATTCTGTTTGAAAATTTCCTGTAAAGGGAGCATCGGAGCCAGCAAATGTGGACCTAGGAATATTAGAGAAACAGGTGTTCCGGAAATCTGGTCCGAGATAAAAATTATTTGGTTCCTTTAAAACATATACAAGGTTATCAGGCGACTTTAAAATCAAATGAAGATCTGAAATTTCGCCATGATTTATGTTTATGCATATAGAGTCAATAGTACCTGGAAGAATATATTGCTGGGTAATATTTATAGAGCTAACAAGAAATGAGTCCGTTTCACTTTCAGTTCCGTCCCAATCAAAAGAAATCCCAACATCAGGAATTGGTAAAGGTGATTCGTTAGTACTTCGATAAACCCTATGAAGGGTATCTGGAGAATTAATGGTATTAGGAGCAACTGAAACATCTGTAATTCCACAAATGGAGTCAGTAAAACTTATTTTGTTCGTGAGATTTCCAACGAACAAGAGAAAGCTGGAGCCTAATGAACACCCAGAAAAATCAGTTACAGTTAATGAAACATTATAAACCCCAGTATCACCATAAAGATGAAAGGGAGATTCTGAGGTAGAAATATTGCCATCTCCAAAATCCCATAGGTAATTCACTTCATCAGGTAGGTAGGGAACATCAACTTGCGAAGTAAAAAAGGCAGTATCCCCTAAACAAATATTTTTTATTGTTTGAATATTACAGCTTCCACATTGTTCACAAATTGATACTTCTGAATCTAGGTAATAACCCCCATTATGAATACTGGATTCAAAATCTCTTTGATAATTGAAAGAAAATAATCCAAATGGTATATTGTTTTTATTTCGGATCCATGCATCTTTTACTTGTTCAACCTTTAAAAATCCGCTAGCATATCCATCAATGCCCTCATCCAACCAATTAATACTGATGTCCTTTCCATTAAGTAAAAAACCGCTTTTAAAATTTGAATCGATAAGTACTTTAAAGAAATTTCCATTGGAGGAGTTACCACCTTGGCTTCCTTTTATGTCTAGGGTCCATGATCCTGTATTTTCAAGGGTGTTTAAGTAATTACTTTTAAAATCTGATACAGGGAAAATATTGAAGTAATAATTCGAAAATTTTGGGTAGGAGCATAGGTTGTTACTAAGGCTTACTTTCCTACTAAAGAAAGTGGAATCGATTAAACCAGAGAAAGAAAATTGGTTTACTTGAAAACTGTTTTCAGAGGAAATGGAGATCAAGCCTCCGTTTTTCCCATATAATTGAATTCTTGCAGTACCAAAGGGACTTGGGTCTGTTAGTCCTGCCAGCGCTACTTGCCATGAACTGTCTATAGTAGTTATACTTACTAAGTCATCTTGTAAGCCAATAATTTCCAGATAATCATAATGATTTTCCAGGTTAGATTTTATAATGGTGCCTTCATCGCAAGAATAGGGGTCATTATCTAAAATGTCCTTTCGATCCCTGATTTGCCCAGTTAGGTATTTTTTACCCCATTTAGAAACCGGTATTTGTTGAATTAAGTTGGGTTGATCATAATAAGACTCTAATAATCTTCTGCAACTATTAAATGTATAATCACAACTGTCTGGTATTTCATATTCTTTCGTAGCAGCTTTAGTGGTGAATACAACAACAGGTTTCGTGGAAGAAACTATGTTTTGGCTGAGGGTTGTAGCCTTAACGGATTCATTTGGATGTTTTAGGGAGGTTGGAATACTGTTGTTTATTATTAATGATTCATACTTATCGATTGTTTCCCTAATTGTCGAGAAGTCTGTACCATTAAATTCACGATAGGTAATTTCATTGTTATCCTCAGTTGAAATAATTTCAATAAGATCAGTACGATTTTTGAAGGTGTGGCCGGGGGATGTCTCCCAAATACTTGTATGGTTAATAGCGAAAAGTGTGTCCGAAAAGCTAAGAGGTAAAACAGAATAGTTTAGTTCACGAGCGAATGCATGAACTGCTATGTCCTTTGGGCTTTCAATTAAGATAGCTGATCGGTGCGTTCTAATCCTGAACGGTCTTGGATGATCTAAAAAGAAGGCCGGATTAATAATATGAAAATTATCTTTTGAAGCGGTTATTTTTAAATATTCAAAGTTTCCATCAGGATATGTGATTTTGATAGAATCCAAGCAATATGCTGATGTTATTTTTAAAGTAAGATGATTCAAAACGGCATCGCCAAACCTTTCCCCAGGATTACTGTAATAGGGTATTAAAAAGTTTTTGCCTGCCCAATTTTGACATTGGCCCGATGGTAGATAATTTAAAAATATAATCAGGAGAACCGTTAATTGTCTATATAATGACGACATGTGGTAAAGATAAAAAGGTAGGTGAATTTAATAATCTGTTCCGCCCCGAAAAAAGTTGACAGTTAAAGGGATGGCGAATTAGCTAATTGGGCTGGATTTTCCTGAGTTCGAACTTGGTTAACGGGATCCCTCCTTTCGTCGGGATGACAGCTTTGGGGTACCTCATTCTCGCTCTGCTTCTCATTCTGTAATGGGGATGAAAGGGATGAAGGATGAATGGATGAAGGCTTTTGCCTGAGTTCGAACTTTGGGTTAACGGGGTTCCGCCCAAATGCGGTATGACTGCTTCGGTTTTTAGTGTCGATGCTTGGTTTTACTAAACCCCTGAAGGGGGTGTAAGTATTCTATCACAATAGGGTTAGAGCGGTAATAAACCCCAACGGGGTGATACGGTGCTTGCTTATTGGCTAGTGGCTAATTGGCTTATAAGCATGCTTTTGCCTGAGTTCGAATATGGTTAACGGGATTCTGCCCAAATGCGGGATGAAAGCTCCGAGTCTAGTGGTGTACCATAACAAGCCCAAGAACACCCCAGCCCTGTAGGGGCGACATTCTTATAATTTACAGGTAAATGCAGAAATCCAAGCTCAATAGGAGCGGCACCAACTTGCCGATTGCGTAGTGGTAGAGGCTTGATCTTTTAACCCCGAGTTTCGTGAGGGGTGTTTGTTGACTCCAAAAGCTATTTTTGGAGTCAATTCTGATAAATCTTAAGTATCCACATTAACTCATGCCAAATTATGCTAGGCTTTTTATAAAACTAATTTTATCCCTTGGGGTGTTCGCTGTTTTGATGCTTTGGCTACTGTGGAATGGTTACCTAATAGATATTCCCTCCGATCGCGAGCTTCAAAACTACGAGCTAGCTCAAGCAACTGAAATTTACACCGGAGATAGTGTTTTGCTTGGCAAAATGTACCTTGAAAATCGTCGTTGTATTTCTTTCAACGAAATTCCAAAACCCTTAATTAAATGTCTAATTTCCACCGAAGACAGCCGTTATTACGACCATAATGGGGTGGATTTCATTAGCTTAGGTAGGGTGCTGATAAAAACCATCATACTAGGCGAAGCCTCTGGCGGGGGTAGCACCATAACGCAACAGTTGGTAAAGCAGTGGTTTCCTAGAAGTGGGTATGAGACGAACAACCTGGTGTTTCATAAACTAAGAGAAATGATTACTGCGCTTAAACTGGAGCGCTTTTATAGCAAAGAGGAAATTCTTCAGAATTATTTCAACACGGTAGCTTTTGGCCATAATAATTATGGGGTTTATACCGCCGCCGATTATTACTTTAATAAAAAACCTGCTGAGTTAAGCTTGGTAGAAATGGCCACCCTAGTGGCTTTGCTGCGCGGCACCTCCTTTTACGACCCTCAGCGTTTTCCCGATCGTTGCATGGATAGACGAAACTTGGTATTAGAAAATATGAATAGGCTGGGATATTTGTCTTATTCCCAATTAGCCAAAGCGCAGAAAGCACCTTTAGTTTTATCCCAAAAGAAAAACGACGATTTAGCCCCTTATTTTCTTCAGCATATTAAGCAAAGGGTGGAGGAAATTTGTAGCTCGAAGGAGTATTTTGGATATAATCGACCCAATCCATATACCGATGGTTTACGGGTATACACAACCATAAATTCTAAAGTTCAGGAATATGCCGAAGCAGCCTTAACATCTCATTTGGATGAACTCCAAAAAAAGTTCGACCGAGAATGGACGGATGTACAATGGCGTAGAAATAAAGCTACCCTTATTAGACTTATACGGTTAAATAAATATCCGGGCTATCAAAAGGTTTGCAAAGCTTTGGAAACAGGAAATGTAACCGCGGAAAGCGATTCGCTTTTAAGAGATATTAAAAAAGATTTGCTGCGTCTTCGAGCTGGATTTACCTGTATTAAAAACACCGGGGAGGTTTTGGCTTGGGTCGGCGGTAGGGATTTTTCAAAATCTAAATTCGACCACGTTAAAAGCGCGAGACAAGTAGGTTCAGTTTTTAAACCCATTGTTTATGTAACTGCGGTAGATCAGGGCGTAAACATTTGTAATTACTTTAAAAACCGCAGAAAATCTTTCGACCAATTTGATGATTGGCGCCCAAGAAACGCAAGTAACTCTTACCATGGTGAGTACACTATGAAAGGTGCTTTAACGCACTCCATCAATGTTATTTCGGTAGAGGTATTATTGAGGGCTGGATTGTCTGATGTTCTAAATGTGGCAGAGCAAATGGGTATTTCCCGAGAATTACCGCAAGTACCCAGTATCTCCATAGGGACTCCAGATATTAGTTTATTTCAGATGGTGAATGCCTATACCTGTTTTCCCAATGGCGGGAAACGCTTATCCACCCGTTATATTAATAGCATAAGAGGGATAAATGATGTAGTGCTATATGAGGAAAAAACTAAGGTGGAGCGAGAAATTTTTACCGAAAATGTAGCCGCCATTATGACGAATATGATGGAGTCGGTAGTAAATGTGGGCACATCTCGAGCTTTGCGGAATTCCTATAAATTAAAAGGCCCCATTGCAGGTAAAACCGGAACTTCCCAAAATCAATCTGATGGTTGGTTTATAGGATACACTCCAAAATTTTCTGCTGGTGCTTGGGTAGGTGCCGATTATCCCGATATTCATTTCCGTTCGCTTTCTAGTGGGGCAGGGTCAAAAACCGCATTGCCCATTTGGGCAAAATTTGTAACCCAACTGCAGGAAGACGAGAGTTTGAAATATCTTTTAGAAGGAGAATTTACCCCGCCTAATGCCCGGGATTTAAGATGTCTAAATCAGCCTCTTTATAGAGTTCCTCCCAAACCCGTTTTAGACAGTCTAAGTCAGGACAGTTTGGTGATACTCGAGAGATAGCGTGGTGGATGACCCTCCAATTATTAATTTTCCAAATTGGTAAATTGAAAAATTAACTAAAACCCCAGCTTTTTCCGTACATCCTCCAATACTGGCGCTGATACAGCTCTTGCTTTCTTAGCACCTATCTGTAACAAATTCTCCAGCTTTTCTCGGTCTTCCATAAACTCATGAAAACGCCTTCTCGGCTCCTCAAAGCGCTCGCAAATAAGTTCGAACAATGCCTGCTTGGCATGTCCATAACCGAAATTTCCAGCTAAATATTTTGCTCTTAAATCCTCGGTTTGCTCTTTATTTCCAAGAAGTTCGAAAATCTTAAAGACGTTACAGGTTTCTGGATCTTTCGGCTCCTCTAGTGTTTTGGTGTCCGTAACAATCCCCATAATCTGCTTGCGCAGTTTTTTATCCGGAAGGAAAATGTTGATGTAGTTGTTGTAGGACTTACTCATTTTTCTTCCATCTGTACCCGGGATAGTCATTACTTTCTCGTCTATCTTGGGCTCTGGTACCACAAAGGTTTCCCCGTATTCTCGGTTGAATTTCTCGGCGATATCGCGCGTAATTTCTAAGTGTTGTTTTTGGTCTTTTCCAACCGGAACATAATTGGCACTGTACAATAAAATATCGGCTGCCATTAGCACAGGGTAGTCGAATAACCCAGCATTTACATCGGCTAGATTTTCCGATTTATCCTTAAAGCTATGGGCGTTTGCCAACATAGGGTAGGGAGTAAAGCAATTTAAGTACCATGTAAGCTCGCATACCTCTGGTAAATCACTCTGGCGGTAAAAGGTGTTTTGCTCCACGTCGAAGCCAAATGCTAGCCAAGCGGCAGCAACGGTATGCACGTTTTCTCTTCTTGCTTCTGCGTCCTTTAATGATGTTAAGGAGTGCAGGTCGGCAATAAAAAAGAAAGATTCGTTTTTAGGGTCTTTAGATAATTCAATTCCAGGAATAATAGCTCCTAAAATATTTCCCAAATGTATTTCTCCAGAACTCTGAATTCCGGTTAAAATTCTAGCCATTTATTAATGCTTTGTCCAGTCTATAAATATTTTTCCAGTCGATTTTCCCGACTCTAAAAGTGCATGTGCCTTTGCTACTTCTCGAGGTGCAAAACCACTTGCCGGAATAGTAGGAATGTTCAACTCCTTAAATTTTTGAATTGCTCGGTGGTGGCTTTTAACTACCATAACAGGGTGCTCACCAGAAAGCGACAGCAGGTTAAACCCACATATAGATTGCGAGTTCACAATCAATTTAATAGGCGAGTGAAATCCAAAACCAAAAAGCAACTTTAATTTCCCCAATATTCCTTTTTGATTAAGCTGATCTGCCGCACCAAACAGAATTATTTTTCCACCTTTAGATAAACGAGATAAGTCTTTTTTTACCGTTTGTCCTCCTCGGGCATTAAAAATAAGGTCGAACTTTTCCGATTTATTTTCCAGTTCAGAGTTCAACCAAATGGGGTCTTTTAATCCCATTTCTACTAAGGTGGATATTTTCTCGGCGCTGCCAACAACAGCTTGGGCTTTTACCCCTTTAGCTCTCAGGAAGTGGTATAGAAAGTAACCGACTCCACCTGCGGCAGAATATACCAATGCAGTTTTGCCTTCAGCAATTCCAGTGTATTCCTCCGCCATAAGGTAGGCCGTTAAAAAAGCCGTTGTGTAATTAATGGCTTCTTCTGTAGCCATATCATCGGGAATGGGAATGAGCCCCTCGGAATTAAGGTTGATATGTTTTCTATATCCGCCAAATCGCGCCAAACTAACCACCCTCTTACCCAATAAATTAGGGTCGGCTTCTTTGCCCAACTCCACTACTTTTCCAACCAAATCGTACCCCAAAACAAAGGGTAGATTTTTAACGGGGGCGTATAGACCTAATCTGGCCATAACATCGGCAAAATTTAAACCAGAAGCTTCTACTTCTACAATGGCTTCTTTTTGCACGGGTTTGGGCATCTGAAAATTCTGAAGCGTAAAAGCCTCCTGGGAGTTTCCAAATTTGGTGAGGGCTAATTGTTGGCTTTCCATGGGCTTAATTTTTTCCGGCTACGCAAATTACAAATTCCCCTTTGGGAGCATTGTTTTTAAAGTGATTTAAGAGTTCGCTTAAGCTCCCTCTTTTGTGCTCCTCGAATTTTTTAGTGATTTCTCTCGATACTGATGCTTTTCTATCGCCAAATGCCTCTAACATTTGTTCCAAAGATTTTACAATGCGGTGCGGAGATTCGTAAAAAACTAGGGTATCTTCTAGCTCAGCTAAATAACTTAAGCGTTTTATCCGTCCTTTTTTATGTGGTAAAAACCCGTTGAAGAAAAAGCTATTACAAGGCAGGCCACTGGCCACTACCGCTGGAATAAATGCAACGGCTCCAGTTAGTACTTCTACCTCTATCCCATTGGCTACACAGGATTGTACTAGCAAATAACCGGGGTCGGAAATCCCTGGGGTACCAGCGTCCGATACCAATGCCAGAATTTCACCTTGTTTAAGGTGATCGATAACCATGTCGGTTTTATGGTGCTCGTTGTGCGCGTGAAAGGCAATTAAAGGTTTAGCAATGCCAAGATGTTGCAGTAGTTTTCCAGACGTTCGGGTGTCTTCGGCGAGGATTTTATCCACCTCGTTTAAAACCACTTTAGCTCTATCGGTGATATCTCCTAAATTGCCAATGGGGGTGGGTACTAAAAACAATTTCCCTAAGCTCATATCTCAGAAATAAAATGCTTAATCATTTCTAAAACAGCTTCATAGCGGGTAAATGGTAAGGTTTCTGCCTTGTCGAAAATATCGTGGTAGGCCGTAATTCCTCCCATGGTATAAATGAAAAATGCTGGCACCCCTTTTTTCGTAAACCAATAGTGATCCGAATTAGCCGCTTCGCCCCTTAGTTTTATGTTGGTAAAAGGTGTACTTAACTTCTGATTGGCAGCATCGAGCTTTTCCATCCACGCTGGAAATGTTTTTCCGTTCACCACTGCAAATCCGTCTTCTCCCGTCCCTAGCAAGTCTACATTCAACACAAATTGTGTTTTAGCAAGCGAAATGGCAGGATTTTCGGTGTAGAACTTTGAGCCAAGTAAACCAATTTCCTCTCCTGCAAAAAACAGAAAAGCTATGTTTTTTTTGGGAGGATGCTGGGCATAGTCCTTGGCCAAGTTTAAAACCGCACTTACTCCCGAGGCATTGTCGTTAGCCCCTGGAATATAGGTTTCGTTATCCAATCCACCCAAATGATCGTAATGTGCCGTAATGAAAACCACTTGCGAATCGCTGGGGTTTCCCCAAATGATTCCCCCTACATTTTTACTCTCAAAAGGTTTGGCTATTTGTTTTATCCGCAGCGCTATGGCTGTTTTTTCTGGAATGTTTTTAAGGCTGGTTTTTAAAATGGGGTAGCGAAAGGCCTTTTGCGATACGGAGGCCGTTAGCTTTTCATGCCCATAGATGATTAGGGGATAAGAATTAGAAAGCAAAGCCTTGTACAAATTGGGATCAGGCGATTTATTTAAATCCTGCTGATTAACCGCTAGGGCAACAGAGCCCTCGGGGTATTTTCCAAACAACTCTCTAAAAAACTCCTTGTCTAGGGTTTCGGGCAGATTTAATTCAATGGCTTCTATCTCACCCTCAAAAGTTCCCGATTGTGCATCTGGTATGTAATCCACGCCCAACTGAAGCTCGGTTTCTCCAATGCTAAAACGGTGTTTTCCAATAAAAATATTGGCCTGATGCGTAAAGGATTGAAAGTAGTCTTGGTTAAATAATGGAGTTACTCCGTATTGCTGCAATTGGGTTTTTAAATATTCCGCAGCTTTGTCCACCCCATTCTTTACATAACCTCTTCCGAAAAAATAAGGGCTACAAAGGGTGTCGGTTTGGCTTTGGGCAAATTTCTTTTGACCCTGTACGGTCAATGAGAGTAATAGGAAACTAATAAGTAGTGCGCGCATCATTAGTTTAGATGTCTTCTTTCTACTAAATCCATAAATGCCAATACGTTGTTGTCCTCTTCATTCCATTTGTAATTTGGGGCAACATCTCGTTTTACTATAGTTAATGCTTCCTTGTAGCTATTGCATTTGTTTAACTCGTCTACCACCTGGTTAAAATGATCGGCATTTTGCTTAAAAAGCTCATTGATAAATTGATAACGCTGATTGATCCCTATGGCTTTTTTCAAGTCGTCTATTGGGGCTTTTTTTAGCTTTTCGTTAAGCGATTTCCCTTGTCGTTGCTCAGATAATCTATCGTTTAAACTGGGTTCGCGCTCTATGTTTTCAACCGTTTTAGCAGCCGTCTGATTTTCTACGACTTTACTTTCTGCTACCACCGGTTCTACAGGTTTGGGAGGCTCGGGTTGTTTTTTGGGTTCTGGGGTTTTAGTCTCGATTTTTATCTCCGGTACGGAAGCTTTTTCTTCCTTTGGTGTTGCTTGCGCTTTGGCGGGCTCTATCTTTACTGCAACAGGTTCTTTGTCTTTTTGAACCTCTTCCTCTATAGCATCGATTAGCGAAATTTGGTTGCGGAGATCTATAGCCATGCTAGGCTTATCTTCGGGGTTATCACCTTTTTCAATAACACCTTCGTAGGCCTTGAAGCGCATAATTAGCAGACGTTCTTCTAACTCGCGAACCACGGAAATAAACTCGTTTAATCCCGGCTCATTAAGCTTGCCTTTTGCTAATTTTTTGTGGCTTTTTTCGATCTTTTCAACCAACTCCTCCAAACTATAGAACGTAGACTCCATGCATTTAATTTAGATGTCAAAAATATAAATCCCTTAGCCTAAATACGAAGGAATGTTTAATGTATTATTGATTTTACGAGCTTAGAGGTAATATTTATTTATGGGAAGACTCGAATTTATTTGTGGACCAATGTTTTCTGGAAAGACCGAGGAGCTACTCCGACGGGTGAAAAGAGCCGAATTGGCACAAAGAAAAGTGGCTTGTTATAAGTCTAAGGTAGATAATCGCTATGATGGTCAAGATATTGTTTCGCACAATAAAAAAGCTCGAAAAAGTGTTCCCATTTCCAGTCTAAAACAACTTCAAAACGAAACTGCAGAAATAATTGCTATTGATGAGGTGCAATTTTTCGATGCTGCAGAAATTGAGATTTTAAACGAATTGGCCTTTGGTGGAAAGATTATTATTGCGGCAGGATTGGATATGGACTTCACTGGAAAACCCTTTCCCGCATCTTCGGCTTTGTTGGCCATTGCAAACAAGGTATTAAAGTTAACCGCTATTTGCATGACCTGCGGAGAAGAGGCGAGTTATTCCCGTCGTTTGGGAAAGGATCAACAATCGGTATTAATCGGAGCGGGAGAAAAATACGAACCGCGATGTAGAAAACATTTTAGGTAACATGTTCCCCATAGCATCAAATAAGTTAAAGGAAATAACAGGTGGATTTTGGTATCAGGAAAGTGAACCCGAAATCCAAATTACCACGGTTTTTACCGATACCCGAAAAATATATAGCGATCCGAGCGCCATTTACATTGCATTGGAAGGGCCCAATTATAATGGGCATGCTTTTGTTAAGGAGGCCTACAACAAGGGCATTCGATTGTTTATTGTTAGTGAAATTAGAGATGAATTCCCCCAGGGAGCACATTATTTAAGGGTAAAAGACACGCTTTTTGCGCTGCATCAATGGGCAGTGTACACCCGCAATAATTTCCACTCAAAGGTTATTGGGGTTACCGGAAGCAATGGGAAAACCATGTTTAAGGAGTGGTTTGCCGCAATTACAGAGGAAGAATTACCGCTGTTTAGAAATCCCAAAAGCTTTAACTCTCAGGTAGGAGTTCCCCTTTCTATTTTACCTCTGGATAATAGTTATGCTCTAGGCGTTTTTGAGGCAGGAATTTCCAAACCAGGGGAAATGGAAAAACTGGAGCGACTGATTAAGCCACACATTGGGGTTTTTACTCATTTGGGTTCCGCTCATGATGAAGGCTTTCAGAATAGAGAGGAAAAATTTAGAGAGAAGATTCAGCTTTTTAAAAACTCCTCTTCCCTCATCCTTCCCACCCACCTGTCACTTGAATATCAGGATATTATTAAGGAGGAAATTCCCGAATGTGAAATCATCACGGTAGGCTCCGAAATGGAATCTACCTTCCGCATTACCACTCAAATTCAGGCGAATCAGGCTCAGGTGGTATTTCATGCTCCTGAGGAGTATATTTTTAAAATTCCCTTTTCAGATAAGGGTTCTGTGCTTAACTGTACGCTGGCAATTGTTTGTTATTTACGACTAAAACTTCCAGTGAATAAATTACAAGAAAGGCTATCTACCCTGCGCTCTATACCCATGCGTCAGCAATACAGCCGAACCCTTGGTAATGCCATTATCATTAACGATGCGTATAGTCTCGATGTGGAGTCTCTACAAATTGCTTTGGAGTTTTTGGATCAGCAAGCGGGCGAGCGAGAAAAATGTTTAATCATTAGCGACTTTGCAGAGCCACTACACAAGGTTGAACAATACGCTAGGTTAGTAGAGTTAGTGAAAAACCGGGGGATCCAAAATTTCATTGGAATAGGTCCAGATTTATTCCAATCTCAACCGGTTAAAAGCGGGAAATACTATCCATCTACCAAAGAATTTCTGCATCAGCTGCAATCGCAAAATTTCAATAATCAGGCGGTTTTGGTAAAAGGCGGAAGAAAATTTCAATTAGAAAAAGTGGTTCAGGCTTTACAAACCCAACGTCACCAAACCACCTTGGAAATAAACCTTTCGGCCATTGTTAGAAATTACAATGCGCTACGTCTAAAGTTATCGCCCAACACCAAGATAATGGCAATGGTTAAAGCTGCCGGGTATGGTGGTGGGATTGTGGAAGTAGGGAATATGCTTAAAAACAATGGGGTAGATTACATTGGTGTGGCGTTTACTCAGGAAGGTATTGCATTAAGGAAAGCGGGTATTCAACTGCCGATTTTAGTGTTAAACCCCTGGTTAGATGAGGCGGAAGACTTAATTGAGTTCGAGCTAATCCCCTCCATTTATAGAATGCAGAGTTTGTTTCAGTTGGATGAAGTAGCAAAATCTTTAAAAAAGGATGTTACCGTTCATTTAAAATTAGAAACAGGGATGAATAGGTTGGGTATGCAAGCATCCGATGTGGTGGAATGTGCAGAGGAGTTTAAGAGGCTTAACCATGTGCGGGTAAAAGGAATTTATTCGCATTTGGCAGCTGCCGACGAGGAAGATTTTAATGATTTTACCCGGGAGCAGGTGGAAATATTTAATCGCACCGCAAAGCAATTGGAGTCGATTTTGGGGTACAGACTAACAAAACACATAGCTAATACCGCCGGGGCTTTGCGATTTCCAGAAGCACATTTCGATATGGTGCGTTTCGGTATAGGGCTCTATGGATATAACCCCACCAGAACAGAATTAAAGTTAGAGCTTGCCATGCAATTCAAGAGCTCTCTTTCGCAAATTAAAATCTTGAAAAAAGGAGAGTCCGCTGGCTACTCCAGAAAATACGTTGCAGATAAAGAAACCCGTATTGGAATATTACCTGTTGGCTATGCCGATGGTTTGCCCAGAAGTAGTGGGAATCAGAATTTTTCGGTGCTTTTCCCAGAAAAAGGGTACGCGCCAATAATAGGGAACGTGTGCATGGATATGTGCATGATAGATCTTGGAGACCTCGATGTTTCTGAAGGAGATGTTGCCGTTATTTTCGGTCATCAATATCCAATTAGTATCTTGGCAAATGCAAATCACACTATTGCATACGAAATTCTTTGTCGGATTTCAGACCGTGTGAAACGCGTTTACTATGAAGACTAATGCTGCATCCCTTTCCCTCTCTGGCATTACCGAGGTTTGTTTGTATTCATCGGACCTAAGTCTTTCCAAGGAGTTTTACTGCGATAAACTTGGGTTTCGACTAATCTCGGAATCCGAAAGTCATTTATTTTTTAAAGTAGAAAACCAGGTTCTTTTAATTTTCGATCCAGATAAAAGTAAAGAGCAAGATCAGCTACCTGCCCATTTTGCGCATGGAAATCAACACATAGCATTTGAGGTTTACCCGGGAGAATACGAGGTATGGAAAGAAAAACTCAAAAATCTGGGAATAGAAATAATTAAAGAGCAGTTTTGGGGTAAAAGCAAGCTACGGTCTTTTTATTTTTGCGATCCAGATTCACATGTTCTCGAAATTTTAGAAGGGAATATCTGGGCGTCGCTCTAATGGAAAAAATAATGGTCGGAATTCTATCACTTCTTTACAAGGCTTATTTTTTCCTCCTTTTTACGGTTACTCTTGTTTTATTTTATCCGTTTTTTTGGGTTACTCTGGTTCCTGAAAACAAAAATTTTCGTCTGGCATTTCAACTTAAGAGAATTTGGGCTCGGGTTCTTTTTTACGGTAGCTTTAATAGAGTTAGGGTAGAAGGTGCGTTTCCACAAGGGCAGGGGCCATTTATTATAACGCCCAACCACAGCTCCTACTTCGATATAATAGTATCCTACGTTGTTTTTACAGAACCTTTTCTTTTTATGGGAAAAGCCGAGCTTTTAAAGTGGCCTTTGTTTAATATCTTTTTTAAATACATGGATATTGCTGTCTTCCGTCAAGACCCGGTTAAGGCCGCTCGGTCTATGGTTAAGGCACGGGTTTCGGTACGAGAGGGCAACTCCTTGGTGATATTCCCCGAAGGAACCATAAGCAAAATTGCACCTCGATTAAGGGGGTTCAAACCGGGTGCTTTTAAAATTGCAGCGGACACCAATTCACCTATTGTTCCAGTTACATTTGTTGGAAACCATAAGGTTATTAACGTAAATTCGTGGACTGCTTTATCAAGGCCTGGAAAAGTTAAGGTTTGCATTCACGATAGTATATCGCCGAAATCCTTCGAAAAGGAGGAACTGCGGGAGCTTTCCGAAGCCATTAAGCACAAAATAGAATCTAAGTTGTATGGAAGTTAATGAAGCTTTAATCGATCGTTTATCCGAGTTATCTAAATTGGAATTTTCTACAGATGACAAGGGAAAGATGGTAAAAGACCTTAATAAAATGTTGGAGTTTGTAGATAAACTTAACGAGGTTGATACCGAGGGTGTGGAACCACTGCTGTTCATGAACGAAGATGTAAATCAGTGGAGAGCAGACGAGGAAAAACCCGCATTAGGGCAAAAGGAGGCATTAAAAAATGCTCCTCTTTCCGATAGTGACTACTTTAAGGTACCTAAAGTAATCGACAACAAATAGTTCGAGCTTTACTCCTTTTTCTACAAAGAATTAAACTAAAATCCGGGTAGCGTTTTTAAAATCCAACACGATCCGGATTTTATCATTATTTAGGCATCCATTTTGATTAATTTTAGTCTTAACAGAAAATTAACATTCAGGAATGTCCGTTCGCATAATCCCCTTTATAGCCGCCCTATTTCTTGGTATTTCCTCCGTTACCTACGCCCAAAGTAATAATGGGTGTAATAATTTGGACTTTGAATCGGGAAATTTCACCAATTGGACCGGAAGAGTTGGCTGTCCCGATCGGGGATTTAATATTTCTCACGACCCACCATGTGCTAATAACCAGTTTAATATAGACTCCAGAAATGGTGTGGATGGAATGCTTTCCCAACATGAAATTATTACTCCAGGATTTAATGGGGGATCAGACCCTCGAGTTGCGGCATTAGGAATGACCTCACCTCTACGTGGCGGAACAGGTGGTTTTGTGGCAAGGGTAGGAGATTATGAAGGTAACCCTTCGGGATCTGGAGTCTCGGGGACTGGAGTGGCTCAAGCCGCAGAAATTTCATATGAAATAGATGTAGATTCCTCTAATATTATTATCCAAGTGGCTTATGCTATTGTGCTGGAGAGACCCAGCGGTCATGGGCTTGATGAATTACCTTATTTCAGTTTAAATGTTATCGATCCAACCAATAAAAAAGTGCCTTGTATGCAATACGAGGTGGTGGGTAGATCGGGCATTGACGGGTTTAAATCATCTGGGTCTTATGTTTGGAAAGACTGGACCATTGCCTCACTTTATCTTGGAGACTACTTTGGAAAGAAGGTTAAAATTCAAATACAAACCTCTGATTGTTATTTAGAAGCCCACGCCGGTTGGGGTTATGTGGATGCGCTTTGTGGAAAGGCCGAAATGTTGGCTAGCAACGATACCATTTGCCCAGGAGAGCAGGTTAAGCTTTTTGCTCCCGAGGGGATGAATAACTACAAATGGTACTACGTCTCGAAAGAAGATTACGAGACAAACAGAGCCTATTGGGATAACATTGCACCCGGGAATTTTGGTTCATCGGGAGCCTCCACAGCGGAAATAACACCTTTAAATACCGTAAATGGCGCTGGAGTTCCTGTTGTGGGACAACAAGCTTTGGCGTCTGTACCAGGGCATTATTTTGTAGAAATGGAACCTTTCTCTACCACAAATTCCAAGTGTCCATTTAGAATGCGCAAGCAAATTTATAGCTACCCCCTTCCAAAACCTGGATTTTCTTTTGTAGAGCCCCTTTGTCAAGGACAAGAAATTGTTCTCTTAGACACTACCAGAGGATTTACAACGCTAGAGTCGTATAAATTCTATCCCGATCCAACTCGTGTAGATACCGTTTTGGATAGTTCGTTTACCGATACTGTCGCTTGGTTGTGGGATACGGTTATTACGGGTAACCCAAAATTTATAAGTAAATACTATCGCTTTGACCCTGTTCTAGGCGATTACATTTTGGTGGATGACAGTGTTAGAAGAGTACCTAATTCCTACATTCCAAAAGACAATATCATAGATACATCGGGTCAGGTAACTATTGGGTTGCTGCATATTAATACCGATGGATGTCAGGCTATTAGTTTTGTGGATTTAAACATTCTTCCCAAAGACACCATTTTGTTCGAAGATCCCGGGATTTTATGTTCCAACGAGGACCCGGTTCAACTTCAGGTAAACCCAAAAGACGGTTCTTGGGATGGAACTGCTATTCGCTGGTGGGGCGATGCAATTACGGATTCATCCGGAACTTTTGATCCAAGCTATTACGAAGGTAATCCGGGCAATTATTGGGTGTACGTAAAGCAATTGCCATGTAACGAAACGGATTCGTTTCAAGTAAGGGTGCAAGATCCTGCCGATGCCTCTTTTCAAGGCCTTAGTTTTTTCTGTGAAAACCAGGGGTCGGTTCAATTTGTGCCGGTTAACCCCGGTGGTCAGTGGATAGGGAATTACATTTCCCCATCGGGATTATACAATGCCAGTGCAGCTCCGGCTGGCATAGATACGGTGATTTATAAAATTGGTGGAGCTTGCCCAGATTCCACCATTCAGCTTATCGAAGTAATTAAACGCCCCGTTTTTCAATTCGATAATCCGGGTGCTCAGTGCAACGTAGATCAGGTAGTTTACCTCAATATGCAACCCGCTGGGGGAACTTGGTCGGGTGCAGGAATTATAGATCCTGCTGCAGGAGCTTGGAACCCTTCAGTTGCTGGTTTAGGAAATCACCAGATTACTTATGCTTATGAAGCATGGGCAAGCGATGGCTCTGGTTTTTGTCCTTATGATACTACGGTGGAATTAAGTGTAATTCAAAATCCAGTTGCTACTTTCCAGGCACCAGATACCGTTTGTAACGATGGCGGCCCCGTTACCCTATATCCCACCGATGCTGGGGGTAAGTGGAGAGGTCAGGGAATAAAAGACCCGAATAAACCCATCTTTACTCCAACCAATTTAAATGAAGGCCTGCATAAAGTGGTTTACGAGTTTACTGGAACTTGCGCCGCAGCTGATTCTGTAGAAATTTATGTTGGGGTACGCCCAATTTTCGACTTAACCCCTGCCGGTCCTTTTTGTAATGCCGATACGGTTTACACCCTTGAAAATGATTATCCTGGTGGGAAATGGAATGGACCTGGAATTGTGGACGAGGATAATGGTGGATTTAACCCTTCGGTTGCTGGAGTTGGAACCCATACGGTTTCCTATACAGTTAACGCGGTTTGTCCATTAACAAAATCCATGCAAATAGAGGTTACCTCTAAGCCTCAAATTAATATTGATAATACCAATGCTTCGCTGTGCGATACGGATGGAACCATACGCCTAACCGCAGCACCAAGTGGAGGCGGCTGGTCTGGAACGGGCTTAACCAATGTTGGTGGCGATTACTATTTCGATCCTGCTTTAGCGGGAGAAGGAACCCATAAGATAATGTACCGCGTATCGGGAATATGCGGAGGTTTAGACTCGGTAATTTATACGGTGGTACAATACAAACGAGCTGATATTGTCCCTATTTCAGCACTTTGTAACAACTCCGGTGAGGTGCAAGTTTTTGCAAGTCCTGCGGGAGGAAATATATCTGGTACTGGAATTGAAGTTAGAGGAAATGACTTTTTCTTTAAACCAAGTGTGGCAGGACCCGGAACCCATCAAATTAGATACGAGTTTACCGGGCTTTGTCCAAGCGATTCTACCATTGAAATTACAGTGGCCAGTCCTATTGTGATTAATTCGCTTACCGTAAATCCTGTTACCTGTAATAATGGAGTGGATGGAGGTATTCAAATTAATCATCAAGGTGGGTTGGGAAGTCTGAGTTTCCAGTACACCCCAGCTCCCTCTTCTGGAGCCAACACGGCAAATCCAAGTGGTTTTAGTGCTGGGCAGGTACAAATTAGAATAACGGATAGTATTGGCTGCTTTATTGATACTTTGGCTCAAATTACTCAGCCACCAGCCCTTCAGTTTTCAATGAATACCAATAATGAGAATTGTGGTTCTGGTGATGGTGATGCCCAAGTTGTAAACCCTCAAGGGGGTGTGCCTCCCTACAGTTATATATGGAGTAATGGAGAAACTACGTCTTCAGTATCAGGGTTAAGTGCAGGAAACTATACGGTTACTCTAACCGACGATAATGGTTGTAGCTTAAGTCAGAATTTCACCATTACCAGTTCGCCCCAACCCGATTTTTCATTGAACGGGGCCGATATTACTTGTAATGGATTTAACGATGGTACTTTAACGGTTAGTAATATTCAAGATGTGAGTGGAAATGTAAACCACTTCCTAAATGGGGTGCAGCAATCGAACTCAACGGCTGCCAATTTATCGCCCGGAACTTACACTTGGAGAATAGAAGATGCAGTTGGATGCGCAAATCAAAAAACACTGACTTTATCTGAGCCAAGTTCAGTTAGAGTTAACATTCCGTATGATAAAGATACCATTTGCATAAACGATCAAAAACAAATTAATGGAGCTGCAATGGGTGGAAACGGGGCGCCATATCAGTACAAGTGGTATACAGACACTAGCACGGAAAGTACATCTTCCCAGCTTAGCTATTCCAATCCAACTAATTATTATTTTACAGCTTGGGATAGAGATAACTGTCCAGCAGATACTACCTTGCTTGAGGTTGCCACACGAAGTCTTTTGAGCTTGTCGGCAGAGGGTACACCCAGAACGATTTGCTCGGGAGAATACGTCAATTTTACGGCAACAGCCTCTGGTGGAAATGGTAATTATACCTTCATTTGGCGCGATGAATCTGGTGCCCAAATTGGAACCGGACCCGAGTTGAGACATCAGCTGTATGGAGATGTTTATAATACCAGAATTGTGGAGGTAGAGCTAAGCGATGGTTGTTCTCCAAACGTTACAGAACAAATCACTGTAAGCTTTCATCCCCTTCCGGTGGTAAAACCGATTTTTACAGATGGTTGTGAGCCATTTTCAACCATGTTAACAGATACCGCTCAAGAAAATCAAACTTGGAATTGGGTGCTAAAAAAGCCGGGGATGAAGGACAAAATAATGAGTGGAAACAACGCAACAGTTTCCAATTTGCCCGCTGGTAATTACAATGCAGAAATAGAAACCTTTAACAAGTATGGTTGTAGAAATGTGCAGCTTATAAAGTATGTAATTATTTCGCATCCACTTCCGAATGCGACAATAAAATGGTCGCCAAGCAGCCCGGATATTAATTCTGGTGTGGTAAATGTTTATAACCTCGATAATGCCAACATCTCTAATTGGAACTGGCAGGTTACAAATAGCAGGGATGTAATCGATGAACACTTTTTTAACAAAAAAACGGCCACCTATGTAGTAGGTGACGATTCTACCACCCTAGATGTAAACTTAAGGGTTGCTACTCCTTTTGGTTGTCTTGATAGTGCCTCGGCAAGAATAAAAATCAGGTTAGCCCACGATATTTTTGTCCCCAATGGATTTACACCAAATGGGGATGGTGCAAACGATGAGTTTAAACCAGTTGTCTTTAATGTAAGAGATGAAGGCTACAAAATGATGGTATTTAATCGTTGGGGAGAAATGATATTCCAATCCGACGACATAAACCGAGGCTGGGATGGTAGATATTTAGGTGAAATTGTAAAACCTGGAGTTTACGTTTGGCGTATTCAATATTTGGATGAAAACGGCGATGAAAAGTTTATTAACGGTCGAGTAAATCTCATACGTTAACGTTGAATTGCTATTGGTAATCTAAGAAATTGATTATGAGTAACTTTGTAACATTGCCGATTAAGCTTTTTTACCTTTACCTCAATGGAGCCAATCAAACAAAATATGTTGCGTTGCGCGCTAGCCATGTGGCTTGCGATGATATGCAATATGCTTTGGGCTCAATGCGGTAATATTTCTTTTGAAGCCGGTAATTTTTCAGGTTGGAAAGGTCAGGTAGGATGTGTTACCGACCAAATATCAATCGATATGTCCTGCCCCGAGGCCAGGAATGGAATCGATCCGCAGGGGGGGCAAAATACCCAGCAAGGCCAGCACGCTATTCTTACCAAAACGTTTAATAACGGTAAGGACCCATTGGTTCCTATGATTGCCATGCGTAGCCCCTTGGCAGGTGGTTATATAGCAAGACTGGGAGACTACAGAGCCACCACCGTAATTGAGGCTTATGCCCGTGGAGCCTCTTTAGAATACGAGTATCAAGTAACGGAGCTCAACGCCCTTATTACCCTTTATTTCGCCATCGTACTGCAGGATCCGCAGGATCATGCTTACGGAGAAAGGCCATTTTTTTCGGTGGATATTATCGATCCAGATGGTAATGAGGTGCCTTGTATACAATATGTAGTGGCGGCTCAACCTGGAGTGCCAGGGTTCTCCAAATACCAAGATTATTTTTACCGCGATTGGACGCCTGTTTCTATAAACCTTCAGCAATACAAGGGGAAAACGGTGAAATTAAAGGTGCTGACTTCCGATTGTGGTCAAGAGGCGCATTTGGGATATGCATACATCGATGCCACCTGCCAAGAACCTAAAATTTCTAGTGCCAAGGACGTCATTTGCCCTGGAGAAGAATTAACATTAAACGCACCTCCCGGAATGAAATCCTATGCTTGGAAAAGGTTAGAGGGTGGAAGCTTTATCATTGGCACGGATGAAAATTTGGTAATCAATACACCGGGGACTTACCAATGTGAAATGGTTCCTTTCTCAACTTCAAATAGTTCCTGTCCATTTACCCTTACCAAAAAGATAGATCCTCCTCGAGGAACGATTAATCCTTCTTTAAAAATTGATCCAACTGAAATCTGTCAGAACGATTTCATCGCAGTTTCAAATACAAGTGTGGTAAATGGAACCACTATAAATTATTTGGAGTGGCAGTTTGAGGGAAATACCATAGTTAACCAAAGTAATTTTAGTAGGAAGGGCACCGTATTGGGAACCAATAAGGTGGTTATGGAAATTACCGATGCAGATGGTTGTGTGTATAGGGACTCTTCGAGTTATGAGGTAGTTCCAGAACCTGATCCTAAAATAGTTCCTATAGGTCCATTTTGCTCTAATGATGACCCTGTGCCAGTTAATGTGTCTCCTTCTGGTGGAGTGCTGTCGGGGCCTGGACTTACAGGAAGTGCGCCAAACTATTTTTTCGACCCCAAACTAGCTGGTTGGGAAAGTTCTCCTCATTCCTTAACCTATTCCGTTACCAATGTTTGCACTCGATCATTTTCCTCTGAAGTAAGAGTTAATCGACAAAAGGATCCGACCCTCGATGAGGTGCCCACCTTATGTAACGATGACCCTGTTTATCAATTGACGGCTGTTGATGCTGGAGGAAGTTGGACGGGACCAGGGGTAAGTGGAAATGGAAGTTTCAATCCACAGGTGGCAGGACCCGGTACGCATACCATTTCCTATGGATTTGGTAACCCTTGCCCGGCATCAGATATGGTGGATATTACCGTGGTTAGAAGGAAAAATCCAGATGTTCAGCAACCTGGAAATTTCTGTTTAACCGATCCTCCATTCCAATTGGTGGCAGTTGAAAAAGGGGGTTCGTGGAGTGGACCAGGGATAAATCCCACTACTGGGGTTTTCAATCCTTCTCAAGCGGGTATTGGAGAACACATTATTGTACATTCATTCGCGGGCGTTTGCCCCTCCGAAAAGGTGTTGAAATTGCGTGTAATCAATAAGGCAAATGCTGATTTCACCGCCCCCTCGGAGATGTGTGAAAACGATGGCGAAGTAACACTTTCGACCGTTTCAGCTTCGGGAACGTTCTCGGGAAATGGTATTTTTTCGGGGAATAAATTTAGTCCCCAAATTGCTGGACCTGGTGAACACGAAATAACCTATCTCATAAAGGGAAATTGTGGCGATACCGTTAAAAAGATCATTACGGTTCATCCATATTTCAATCCCACTATAAGTCCTGTCTCTGTGGTTTGTAGTGATAGAGGAGCATTTAATTTAAGTGCATCAAGTTCGGGTGGTACCTGGGTAGGGCCTGGGATAATAGACAGCCAAAACGGAACCTTTAATCCCGCTAATGCAGGAGTAGGGCAACATCAAATTATTTATCGATTTGATGGAAAATGTCCCTCGGCAGACACCATACAAATCGAAGTGCGGAGAAGGAAAAATGCAAATTTCACTTTGCCGACCAAAGTTTGTTCAGAAGATGACCCATTGGTTTTGGTAGCAAATGAGGCCGGAGGTGTCTGGAGTGGTCCGGGCGTTTCAAATGGAAAATTCGACCCTCAAGTTGCAGGGGTTGGAACACACACTATAAGCTACAACCTAGATGGTTTATGTGGAGATTTTCAATCGAGAACTATAACCGTATTTCAACAAAACGACGCCCAAATAATAGGACCACAAACCGTTTGTATATTGGAAGACCCAGTTCAAATGCAATCGAAAAACAGCGGTGGTGTTTGGTCGGGAACGGGTGTCTCTAATAGTGGTGTTTTCGATCCGAAATTGGCGGGGGAAGGTGAACATCCACTTTATTACGAATTTCAGAATAACTGCCCAGATAAGGACACTATTTTGGTAAGGGTAACCAGCAAATTAGATGCGAGTATCCAACCCATAGAAATGCTTTGTAACGACACAGGATTAATAAGCTTAAGCGCCGTTGATGTGGGTGGGGTTTGGTCTGGAGATGGAATAGTAAATGCCCAAAATGGTATTCTAGATCCTGCTTTGGTTACTGGAGATACTGCCCACATAAAATATACCATAGGAGGGCTCTGTGGAGATACGGGTCAAATTGCAATTCCCATTTTTCAGCGGGTTGATGCGAGCATAAAAAATTCGCCCGGTTCATACTGTTTTGGCGCTCCAAACGATACTTTATCAACCAACTCAGGAGGGGGAGTATGGTCTGGTATGGCAGTCGATAATAACGGTGTTTTGGAGGTTCAATCGCTTGCTCCCAATCTTTACACGGTTTATTACGAAATCGATGCGGCTTGCCCGGACAAAGACTCTCTGAAATTTAGGGTTCTAGAGCCGGTTTCCTTGTTTAATTTCCAAATTGATAGTGCGAAGTGTTTTAAAACCTGCGATGGGCAAGCACTATTTCAGGCAACGGGGGGGACAGACCTCGGGTTTTCTTATTTGTTGGATTCCACCTTGAGCAGTAGTTCTGGTAATTTTCCAGCCCTTTGTACGGGAACTTATCGCCTCGATATTTCAGATAATTTAGGCTGTACCTTTGATACCCTTTTTTTTATTGGTGAGCCCGATTCGCTCTATGCAACCTACCAAATTGAAAGCGAAAAATGTAACCAACAAAATGGTGGGGCATTAATTAATAATATCATTGGAGGCACGGCGCCCTACTCTGTTTCCTGGAGCGATGGAAGTAGTGGGAATCAGAATTTAAATTTATCCACTGGAAACCACAGTTTTACCCTAACCGATGCCAAAGGTTGTACCTTTTCAGCTTCCTTTTTTGTTCCAGAAATTCAAGGTCCAACTTTACATTTTTCGGTAGACTCCGTATCCTGTTTTGGTTTTTCAGATGGGGTTATTTATATCGACTCTATTACTGGTGGAACAGGTCCTTTTCAAGTTCAGGGGCCAACCACATTCCAAAACAACCAATTTCAGGGTTTAAAAGCAGGTAATTATTCCATCCAAGCAGAAGATGTTGATGGATGTATAGCGAGTGCACAAGTAATGGTTGCTGAGCCCTCAAAAGTGGAGGCAGTCTCAAATTTGGACTTCGATTTTTGCGATGGTCAAACCTTTGCCTTTTTCCCAGCGGTTACGGGTGGAAATGGAGCTCCATACCAGGTAGAATTTCCGGATTTTGGCGTAATCAATGATACCCTGCGAACGGATAGTTCATTGTCATCTTATTTTTGGATATACGATAGTAAGGGATGTCGATCGGATAGCACCTTGTTCCGTTTAAACAAGCTTCCCGCATTGGAGGTAGAAATTTCAGGGAATTCGAAATTATGCCCCAATACCAGCGATAGTTACCTCGCCAGCGCAGGTGGAGGTATTCCCAACGATTACCAATTTATTTGGTTGGATAGTATTGTTGCCAACCCTCTTAATTTCCAGTTCGATAATAGTGGGAAAGATTTTAAGTTGTTTGTTCGCCTAGAGGATAAATGCTCCACACCAGCTTTTGATACTTTGGATATTTCATTTTTTGAACCGGCCCAAGCTGGATTCAATCTTTCGCCTTCACCAACTAAAGGTTGTGAGCCCCTAATAGCAATTTTGACCGACACTTCGGTAAATACAACTAGCTCTTTGTTTTTCTTAAACGGATCACCTACAAAGGCTGGAGAATTAAAATTGTGGAATGGAAATTACAGCATCAAGCAAAGTGTGGTTTCACCAGATGGCTGTAAAGACGAGATTGACAGTACTAATGCGATAGAGGTGTATCCTATTCCAAGGTTAAGTTTAAGCTTAGACCCGGAAATTCCCACTGAATTAAACGGTCCGTATCAATTCTTTTACAACAGTAGTACCCCAATTTCCCGTCAAAACTGGATATTGTATAATCAGGAAAATGGTGATACCATCGCAGTTAGCGCCACAGATATTTTGACCTATAATTTGGATTTAATGCCAGGATACTTTGGAGTAAAAGTGGCTGTTGAAAGTAACTTTGGTTGTCCAGCTCAACTGTCTACAACCTTCGAGGTAATCCCCGAAACTAGGCTCTTTGTTCCCAATGCATTTACGCCAGAAAATAAGGATGGTAAAAATGATGTTTTCCTTATTCTGGGTGAAAATTTAGATAGGGAAACGCTTTACTTGGAGATATTTAATAGGTGGGGAGAAGTAGTGTATAAAAGCCACGATCCTCTCGCAAATCCTTGGGACGGTACCCTTCTGGATACTGGACAGGAATTACCTGGAGGTATATATGGTTGGAGGCTAATAATAAGCGACCCGATAGAACTTAAAAAAGTCCGTACCGGGTCGGTTCATTTGATAAGATAAAACGCGGATTAGGCGTTCATCAACTCTTCTATTTCTTCTGCTTCAATTGGAATATTTCCCATCAGGTCGTCGTAACCGTCTTTGGAAATCAAGATGTCGTTTTCTAGCCTTACTCCTAAATTTTCCTCTGGGATATAAATTCCAGGTTCCACCGTGAATACATTACCAACGTTAATTGGGTCGGACCATGAACCGACATCGTGAACATCTAAACCGATGTAGTGAGAGGTACCATGCATAAAGTACTTTTTGTATGCTGGCCATTCAGGGTTTTGGTTTTTAATGTCCGTTTTGTCAAGCAGTTTAAGGTCTAATAACTGTGCCTCCATCATTTTACCCACCTCTTTGTGATATTCTGGAAGGGTAATTCCCGGTCTAAGAATATTCATAGCATCGCGTTGCACCTTTAAAACGGCATTGTAAACCGCTTTTTGGCGGTCTGTAAATCTTCCGTTTACAGGAATGGTTCTACTCATGTCGGAAGCGTAATTGGCATATTCTGCTCCAACGTCTAAAAGAATTAGATCTCCGTCATTACAAGCGCCTTTATTTTCAATGTAGTGCAGAACACAAGCATTAGCTCCAGAGGCAATAATCGGGGTATATGCAAATCCTCTGGATCTATTTCGTAGGAATTCATGCATTAATTCCGCCTCGATCTCATATTCCATTACCCCTGGTTTTACAAAGGATAACAACCTTCTAAACCCTTTCTCGGTAATGTTGCAGGCCTTGCGCATCAACTCAACTTCTCGGTCTTCTTTTTTAGCTCTAAGGTCGTGCATAATAGGAGCCGCCCTTAGGACATTGTGAAGTGGGAATTTTTTAATTAGCTCTTTATTTAATCGCTCTTCGCGAGTTTCAACCTCGGTAGCAGCCCTAAGATGCTCGTTGCTGTTGAGATAAATTGAGCTAGCAGAGAAAGCCAGTTGTTTAATTTTAGCATCAAAGTCTTTGGTCCAGACTACGGTTTCTACACCCGTTTGCTCGGTAGCACTGTCTTTATCCAATTTTTCACCTTCCCAAACGGCTATATGTTCGTTAGTTTCTCTTACAAAAAGAACCTCTCTAAGGGCAGGGTCTGGTGCGTCGGGGAACAAAACAAGGATGGTTTCCTCTTGATCTACTCCACACAAGTAGAAAAGATCGTTGTTCTGACGAAAAGGTAGTGTACCATCGGCATTGGTCGGAAGAATGTCGTTGCTGAAAAAAACCGCAATACTCTTGGGTTCCATTTTAGCCATAAATTTCTTCCGATTCTTAATAAATAGGTCCTTACCTATGTTTTCGTACCTCATAATATTTCTTGCATTTTTTGAAGATTCACAAACATACGAACTAGGTGTTAGTTCTGGATAAATTGGAGTGAACAATACCTTGAAATGAAGGTTAAAAAAGCCAAAGAGTAGTAGGTTTAATTAAATAGATAGAATCTAAATAAAGGTGCAATTTGAAACGGAAGTCTTTGCCGTGTACTTTTGTTGCCTCTAAATAATATTTAGTTTATGGCTAAATCAGGTTTACTGAACTCATCGGTAGGAAGAAAAATCGCAATGGCGCTTTCGGCCTTATTCCTTATCATCTTTTTATTGCAACACTTAACCATCAACTTTACTTCGGTATTGAGTGCGGATGTGTTTAACGAGCTATCTCATTTCATGGGGACGAATTTTATTGTCCAGTTCGTTATGCAGCCCATCTTAATTATTGGTGTGGTGTTTCACTTTGTAATGGGTTTCATCCTAGAGGCTCGCAATAAAAGTGCAAGAAGCAACAAGTATGCGTATAACAACGCAAAGGCAAATTCTGCTTGGGCTTCTAGAAACATGTTAATTACAGGTGTGGTAATCTTGTTATTCTTGGGTCTGCACTTTTACGATTTCTGGATTCCAGAAATTGCAACGAAGTATGTAGCTGGAGATACCTCTGGATTAATGGAGGGTACAGATCAGTTTAGATACTTCGAAGAGTTACAGCATAAATTTGTAAGTCCAACCAGAACGGGATTGTACTGCTTGGCTTTCATCGCATTAATATTCCACCTACAGCATGGATTTGCATCTGCTTTCCAGTCTGTTGGTGTAAACAATAACAAATACACCCCTGGGATTAAGGCTTTTGGAAAAATCTATTCCATTGTAGTTCCTTTAGGATTTGTGGTTGTAGCACTATATCACCATTTTTCTCATTTCTCCCACTAAAATTTTATTTGTATGTCTGTATTAGATTCTAAAATACCTTCAGGAAATTTAGCTGACAAATGGAAAAGTCATAAGGCCAATGTGCCATTGGTTTCTCCTGCTAACAAAAGACTTATTGATGTAATTGTAGTGGGTACTGGATTAGCTGGTGCTTCTGCTGCAGCATCCCTAGCGGAACTTGGGTACAATGTAAAGGCATTTTGTTTCCAAGATTCTGCCCGTAGAGCACACTCCATTGCTGCTCAAGGTGGTATTAACGCCGCTAAAAATTACCAAAACGACGGGGATTCTGTTTTCCGTTTGTTTTACGATACCATAAAGGGTGGTGATTACCGTTCTCGCGAAGCCAATGTTCACCGTTTGGCAGAGGTTTCTGCTAACATTATCGATCAGTGCGTTGCGCAAGGTGTCCCTTTCGCAAGAGAATACGGTGGATTATTAGATAACCGTTCTTTTGGAGGGGTTCAGGTATCCCGTACTTTCTACGCCAAAGGACAAACTGGACAGCAATTATTATTAGGTGCTTATTCTGCACTTTCTCGCCAAGTAGGTAAAGGGAAAGTAAAGATGTATAGCCGTCATGAGATGTTAGATCTTGTAATGGTGGATGGAAAAGCACGTGGAATTATTGCTAGAAACCTTATTACAGGAGAAATTGAGCGTCATGGAGCGCATGCTGTAATTCTAGCAACGGGTGGATATGGAAATGTATTTTTCCTTTCTACCAATGCTATGGGTTCTAACGTTACTGCTGCTTGGAAAGCACACAAGAAAGGGGCCTACTTCGCTAACCCATGTTTTACTCAAATCCACCCAACCTGTATTCCAGTTTCTGGTGATTACCAATCTAAGCTTACGCTTATGTCGGAGTCGCTGCGTAACGATGGAAGAATTTGGGTGCCGAAAAAGAAGGAAGATGCCGAAGCTATCCGAGCTGGAAAGCTAAAGCCTACCGATATTAAAGAAGAAGATAGAGATTACTACTTAGAGCGTAGATATCCTTCTTTTGGAAACTTGGTTCCTAGAGACGTTGCCTCAAGAGCTGCTAAAGAAAGATGCGATGCCGGATTTGGTGTAAACGCCACTGGACAAGCCGTATTTTTAGATTTTGCTTCAGCAATTGAGCGTTACGGAAAAACGGAAGCGAACGTTCAAGGATTAAAAAATCCAGACCACGGAACCATTATCAAACTAGGTAAAGATATCGTTGAGAAGAAGTACGGGAACCTATTCCAGATGTACGAAAAAATTACCGACGATAATCCTTACGAAACCCCAATGAAAATATTCCCAGCGGTTCACTATACCATGGGTGGAATTTGGGTAGACTACAACCTAATGACAACCATCCCTGGATGTTTTGCATTAGGAGAAGCAAACTTCTCAGATCACGGAGCTAACCGTTTAGGAGCTTCTGCACTAATGCAAGGTTTAGCAGATGGATACTTTGTTATTCCTTACACTATTGGTGAGTATTTATCTCAGGACATTAGAACAGGTGCTATTTCAACTGAAACTCCTGAGTTTGATGAAGCTGAAAAGCAAGTTAGAGATCGCATCTCCAAATTATTAAATAACAAAGGGTCTAAAACGGTTGATTACTTCCACAAAGAACTTGGAAAAATAATGTGGGATAAGTGCGGTATGGCAAGAAATGCCGAAGGACTTAAAACTGCAATCGAAGAAATTAGAGCCTTAAGAGCTGAATTCTGGAAGGATGTAAAAGTTCCAGGGACAGAAGATAGCTACAACCAAGAGCTTGAAAAAGCAGGTAGAGTTGCCGATTTCCTTGAGTTAGGTGAGTTGATGTGTAGAGATGCTCTTTCTAGAAACGAGAGCTGTGGTGGTCACTTTAGAGAAGAGTACCAAACAGAAGAGGGAGAAGCACTTAGAGACGACGAAAACTTCACTTTTGTGTCAGCATGGGAGTACAAAGGAGAAGAGGAGCCTGTGCTTCACAAAGAGCCTCTGGTATTTGAAAATGTAGAATTAAAACAACGTAGTTATAAATAAACCTTTTCCCGCGTTAGGTTAAACCAAAAAGTATTGTCATGAAATTAAACTTGAAAATATGGAGGCAGAACGGACCAAAATCCGAAGGGAAAATGGTCGACTACGCCGTAGATAATATTAGCCCAGACATGTCTTTCTTAGAAATGTTAGACGTGTTAAACAACGAACTTATTGAGAAGGGTGAAGAGCCTGTAGTTTTCGATCACGATTGTAGAGAGGGGATTTGCGGTTCTTGTTCACTATTTATCAATGGTGAGGCACACGGACCAGGTAGAGCAATTACTACCTGTCAGCTTCACATGCGCTCTTTCAATGATGGTGATACCATTTATATTGAGCCTTGGAGAGCCGATGCCTTCCCTGTTATCAAAGATTTAGCAGTAGATAGATCTGCTTTCGATAGAATTATTGCTTCGGGAGGATTCGTATCTGTTAACACTTCGGGTAACACTATCGATGCCAACGCAATTCCTATTAAAAAGGAAAATGCAGACATGGCGTTTGACGCAGCCACTTGTATCGGATGTGGAGCATGTGTTGCTACCTGTAAGAATGCATCTGCTATGCTTTTCGTAGGAGCCAAGGTATCTCAGTTAGATTTATTACCTCAGGGAGAGGTTGAATCTAAGGAGCGTGTTCTTAAAATGGTTGACCAAATGGATAAAGAAGGCTTTGGTAACTGTACCAACACAGGTGCTTGCGAAGTTGAATGTCCTAAGGGAATCTCACTAGAGCACATTGCTCGTATGAACCGTAGATACTTTGAAGCATCTACCACTGGAAACTAAATTTAGTTTTCAGATAATCTAAATTTCCGAGTTTACGTTAGTAAGTCGTAAACCAAAGAAAATATATGTTAGCAAGTTCTGTTTCTCTGCAAACCAAATTGCCGGCAGTTGGGAAAACGATCTTTTCTAAGATGTCTGAAATGGCCCTCGAATACGGGGCCATTAATCTTTCTCAAGGTTTCCCAGATGCTCAGTTAGATCCTCTTTTGCAGGAGGAGGTTACTAAGGCTATGTTGGCAAATAAAAACCAATATGCCCCAGCAGCTGGTACCCTGGAGTTAAGAACAGCTATCTCTAAATACGCCAAAAGGCAATTCGAGCAAAGCTACGATCCCCAATCTGAGGTTTTAATTACCTCGGGTGCTACCCAAGCTTTGCAATCGGCAATAACGGCCTTGGTTAAGGAGGGGGATGAGGTAATTATCTTTACCCCAGCCTACGATAGTTATGTTCCCGCAGTGGAATTGGCAGGTGCTACTCCTGTTTATTGTAGGTTAAAGTATCCGGATTACAGTATAGATTGGAAGGAATTTAAAAGGTTGGTGAATCGAAAAACTAAATTGGTTATTCTTAATTCGCCTCATAATCCATCCGGAAGATTATTGAGTTCTGCGGATATCGATCAATTGATACGCCTTACTGATGGTACCGATATTCTGATTCTTTCCGATGAGGTTTACCACAATATTTTATTCGATGGTAAAGACCACCATTCTATGGCGTCTTATCCAAAGCTAGCAGAACGATCTATTGTCGTGGGATCGCTTGGTAAAATGTTAAACGTAACAGGCTGGAAAATTGGTTTTTGCCTTGCGCCCAAGCTTATTCTTAGCGAAATTTTAAAAGTTCATCAATACACAGTTTTTTCTGTTAATACCCCAATGCAACTGGGGGTAGCAAGCTTTTTAGAGAAATATCCAAACAAAATAAACGAGCTCTTAAGTCCGCTTCAGGCCAAAAGAGATCTTTTTGTTAAGGAAATTTCTAAAGGAAAGTTTAAGGCCCTTCCTTGCGATGGAAGCTATTTTTGTTTGTTGAATTACAGCGAAATAAGCGATGAGGATGATGTGAAGTTCTCGGAATGGCTGGCTAAGGAAGTAAGAGTTTCGGCAATTCCACTTTCGGTTTTTTATCATAATCCAGAACAAAATAAGGTGTTGCGTTTTTGCTTTGCCAAAGAGGATGATGTCCTTATTGAAGCTGCAAAAAGACTTAATGCCCTGTGAAACAATCCCTCTCTTGTGCGCTAGTGCAAATGGATATTGCCTGGCACGATTTCCAAGCAAATTGCGATAAAGTACAGCAAATTACCAATCCAATAAGCGCAGACATCTTCGTATTGCCCGAAATGTTTCATGTTGGCTTTACCATGGAACCGCAAAAAGTTAGCGAGGAAGAGCAGAAAAAGGTTCAGGAGTTTTGTTCTCAGCTTGCCAAGGAAAAAAACGCTTTAATAATTGCAGGAACCGTGGTTGGAAACGCTTCCTATGGCTATTATAACCGTCTCTTTGCCTTTTTTCCAGATGGAACCATTAACACTTACGATAAACGCCACTTGTTTTCATTTGCAGGAGAACATGAGCACTATAATGCTGGCAAGGAAAGATTGGTAATTGAATATTTAGGCTGGAGAATAAACCCGCTTATTTGTTACGATCTTAGATTCCCTGTTTTTGCTCGTAATTCTGCAGTAAAACCATTCGATTTACAGTTATTTATCGCCAATTGGCCCCAAGCAAGAGTTTCAGCTTGGGATGCATTATTAACTGCCAGAGCAATTGAAAACCAGTGTTATCTTATTGGTGTTAATCGCGTTGGTGAAGACGGTAAGGGTATTACCTACAACGGTCATTCGGCAGCAATAGATCCTTACGGTAATTATGTTGCAGGCCCCATAGAAAATGAAACCGTTTTAACCGTTGAGCTTAACAAAAAGCTGCTAGACGATTTTAGGGTAAAATTTCCGGTGCTTGGCGATGCCGATGGTTTTACTTTGACGGAATAACCCACTCCAATTCCAAATCCCAATTCGATCGAATATCGATGGCGCCTGGGTATTTAATTACCCTTTCTGGCTGTTGTCGGAGGCCAGCATTTCCAGGACTATATTTTCCGTTTCCGTCTTCATCAAAAATTAAAAATAGATCGTATTGTCCGGCCGATAATTGTTTCAAATCTAATTTGCCCGAGTGGTATGGGAAATGGCGCATTTTTCCCTTTATCCCAAAGTAAAAAACAGGGGTTCCGCTAAAAGTTTGGTTCAATGTTGTGCGCACCACTAAGTTCCCCAGTGCCTCTTTACTTGGGAGCGTGTAGTTTAAGGTCAACGTATCGCTAATATGATTGTAAATACCCTCTACCGTAGGTCCTTTAATCACTACCGTTTTACCCAAAGGAGCCTGGTTTATAAAATAAAACTGGTTGGATATTGTGCTCCGATATAAGGCACTTGCAGTCCAACTAGAATCTTTCTCGTTAAATAACTCTACGGGGATGGAATCGGAAACCGGAGGCTCTGAAAATACCAGGAATAAGCTATCCGATGTTTTCTTAGGGGATAAGGTGTTTATGACCCTCAACTTATTAGACTCTCTCTTGTTAATACCTTCTATCGGGTACATTTTAACCCGCTGATTTATGGTGCTTCCCTTAAGATTAATAATTAGGCTATCTCCCAATTGTTCCTGCTTAAACCAAACGGCCAAGCTGTCTTTAAAGTAGTCTACGAAAGCAACCTCATCCGCTAGAACTTGTAACGAATCTTCTGCAATTTCCTTGTTAAAAGAAAATACAGCCCTTCGGTTATTAAACAACTTCTGCTTGCTTGATATAAGTGTATCCGGTGGATTAGAGAATAGCCTGAGTTTTAGGGAGTCTTGCTTTTTTACGAACCAAGGCTTGATGGATTCCCCAAGGAACCCAATCTGTTCTTCGGGCTCAACAATCTTGTTCTTGTTTGCATCAACCCAAGCAATAATCCAATAGTTGTTTTCTTTGATATAATTAAACTCAAAACCACCGACATCGTTGCTCTGTGCGTAATATTTAGGGGGGTAATTCGGCGGGAAATTATTGCTGTCGTTCGTGCTAAAAAGCCCCACCGCCGTCTTTCCAAGTGGTTCATCTTTTTGGGCGTCCATGGTGTTTCCGCTTACCATTCCAGAATCTAGAGCTGCCCCGGTACTAAAAACAAAAAGCTTTTCTTCTAACTCATTTCCCTCATGCAAGTCGCCAATAGTCCCAGCGAAATTGAAAATGTAGGTAGTATTTTCTTCAAGGCTATCGGGTAGTGAGATAATTAGCTTTTTCCCTCGCAATTTAGCCTCCGGTTTTTCCTTTAAGGTGGGTGAAACAATCCACTCGGATTGATAATTTCCCAGCTTAACGAATTCATCGAAGGTGATTTCTATTTGTTTGGGATTTACGTTGGTACTGAAGTTTGCAGGAGAAGCGGAAACAATTTTTGGCGGTGTTGTATCCTTTTCTCCACCACTTGGCGAGCCAACTTTTGCGCAAGAAGCCAGAATAACAACAGAAAGCAGTAGGATTAGAAATCGCATTATTTGCTGAAAATTTGCATTAGTTGCTCTAAATATTTCCCATCTATTTCGTCAAATGCATTTAAATAATCAGCATCTATATCGAGCACCCCAATAACTTTCTTTTCCTGAGAGAAGATGGGGACCACAATTTCACTTTTGCTTTCCGAAGCACATGCTATGTGTCCAGGAAACTCATCCACATTAGGAACAATCACCGTTTTTTCTTCTTTCCAGGCGGTACCACAAACTCCTTTTCCTTTTTTAATTCGTGTACAAGCAATTGGGCCTTGAAATGGGCCTAAAACTAGTTCGTCATTACTGTCTACTAGGTAAAAACCAATCCAGAAATGATTGAAGAACTGTTTTAATGCCGCAGCACAGTTGGCCATATTGGCAACACTATTTGTTTCGCCAGAAGTGAGCGCTGTAATTTGCTGAATTGCACTTTGGTATTTTTCTTCCTTGGTGCTTAATCCCTCCAATGATAAACTTTCCGCCATGGAGCAAAAATACATTTACTTATCTAAGCACGGGCAAGTGTGAAAATGGAAAATTGGCTTTGCGTTGGTAAAATATCTAAAATGCTGTGCAGCGTAGCCCCAGTGGTAATCACATCATCTACCAATAGGATGTGTTCGGGTGCGGGGCCGTGGTATGAAAATAAGTTTTTACTGCTGGCGTGACGGTGAAATCGGTTTTTTTTGGTTTGGGATTTATTAAAGTGATTTCGACGTAAACATTCGCAATTCATTTTTATTCCTAGCTCTTTCTGTAAGGTTAGTCCAATTGCCTCAGCTTGGTTAAAACCACGCATGGCTAACTTTCTGGGGTGCAGCGGCACGGGTAGAATAAGGTCTGGTTTTGGGTAAGCATTAAAAACGGGAGTAAATACTTCTGGGTTTATGAGTCCTTCTGTTATGGATCTGGCATTGCGGTATTTTAGGGCGTGTAGGATTTTTTGTGAAAATCCCCCCGTTTTAAATTCCATTAAACTGTATCCCCAGTTTAAATTATTCCTACTTCTAAATACCTTTGCCGTGGGATTGTTATACGAGGGAGGAAACTTACTTTGTGGTAAAATAGCCTTACAAGCAAAGCAAAGATTATCTTCGTTTGGCATTAACCCCGCTTCGCAGATATAGCAGAGTCGAGGAAATAGAAGATTGATCAAATCAGAAATCATGTGGTAGGTTTCTGTTTAATTTAACGAATTATGGATAAAAAGGGAGGAAATTTTAATTGGAAAGAGCTTCCATCTAGGGAAAAACTTTACTTAGGAATTATCGCATTTCTTGTAATAGCCTGTGGTGCCCTGTCTTGGATGATGTTCGAAAATAGATCGACCATCGAGCAAATCAACCTTTATAATGAAAACCTTGCTCAAGATAAAAATGCCCTAAACGACGAGTTAAATGAGATGCTTGCTCAATACAACGAGCTAGAAACGGATAATACCGAACTGCAAGAGGAAATTATAACTCAAAAAGAAAAAATTGAAGAGCTGCAGGACGAGATAGCTAAAAACAAGGGAAATATTGCTCTTATTAGAAAGTATAAGCGCGAAGTAACTACTCTTAGAACTATTATGAAAGGTTATGTTGTTACCATCGACAGTCTAAATACCCTTAACAAAACGCTTATCACTGAAAACACCAATATTAAGCAGCAGCTAAGCAGTACGCAGCAGGAGTATAATAGGCTTAATAGCACTGCGCAAGAGCTAAAAGGAAAGGTGAAAAAAGCGTCCATCCTTCAAACGTTTAATGTTCTTTTTGAAGGAATTAGATTGAGAAACTCTGGGAAGCAATCAGAAACCGGGAGAGCTAGGAGAATAGAAATATTAAAAGTTTGCTTTACCCTGGGTGAAAACATCACCACCGCTCCAGGTAAAAAGAAAATTTACATAGCCGTCGAAAACTCGGAGGGTCAAGTAATATTACCTAAACAAAATGGTCAGGACCCAGATGCTCCGCCGGTTTACACCGAAATGCGTGAGGTAGAATACGAGAATGAGCAGATGGATGTATGTATTTATGCCAATTTAAATGGTGAGGAGCTTCCTGAAGGGGATTACCTTGTTAAAATATTCGAAGCTGGCGAACAAATAGGTTCAGCCAGAGAGAGCTTTAAGTAACTTTCGGCCAAATCCAAACAATAGCATGAGATTAACTGTAATCATAGCCCTAATTGCTGGACTCACAGCCTGTGTTCCAGCTAGGAAATTCCAAGAATTGCAATCGAGCCACGATAAACTTAAGGCAGAAAACCAGGAGTTAAGAGGTGGACTAGATCAAGCGAAAGCGGAATTGAAGGATTTACAAATTGAACTGGATCGCCTGCAACAACAGAATAGTAAGCTTAAAAGCGATACCCTTAGACAAGGGGATATCTTAAGAAAGCTGCAAACGCGCTACGATAAAATTAACTCTCTTAATGACGAATTGTTAGAGAAGTATGCTTTGTTGCAAAAAGGTTCTCAAATAGAACAACAAAAATTGTTGGCGGAATTGGAGGGAACCAAAGCAGAACTTCAAGAACGCGAGGATGCGCTGAACAAGCTAGATAGAGAATTAAAGATTAAAGAACAGTCTTTGGTTGAACTTAGCGAAAAGCTAAAACAAAGAGAACAGCGAGTAAACGAGTTGGAGTCTTTAATTGCTGAGAAAGATAAGGCATTTGAAAGCCTTACAAATCAGCTAATAGAGGCGCTTACCAATTATTCTGATAAAGGATTAACCGTAGAGCAGCGCGATGGAAAAATTTATGTTTCGGTAGAAGCTCAACTTCTCTTCCCTTCTGGAAGCACTGCAATAAACAACGAGGGTAAAAAGGCGTTAAAGCAACTTGCTCAGGTACTTGAGGAGCAAAAGGATATCGAGGTTTTAGTAGAAGGGCATACCGACACAGACAAGATTTACTCTAAAGCTATCCCAAGAAATAACTGGGAATTGTCTGTATTGAGAGCAACTGCAGTAGTTGAAATTTTGGTAGAGAACTCTAAAATTAACCCAGCCCAGTTAATTGCTGCGGGTAGATCTGAGTTTCACCCAATAGATCCTGCAGATAAATCTAAGAACCGTAGAATAGAGATAATTCTTACACCGAATCTGGATAAGATATTTGAAATAATTAATCGCAAGGCGGATGCTCCGGTTCAACCTTCAGTAGAAGGGGAGAACAACTAAGCAAATAAACGGGCTACCGCTTCGTTAATCTGACTGATGGGGACTACTTCAATAGATTGAGGTAAGTCCCCATCTATATTTTTGGCGTATTTGGATACAAATAGTTGTTTATAGCCCAATTTGGCAGCCTCCGATATTCGCTGATTTAAACGAGTAACTGGTCTTACTTCTCCGGTTAATCCTATCTCTGCTGCAAATGCTGTTTTTGCTGGGATGGAAATGTCCGCAGCACTGCTTAAAATGGCCATCACGACCGCTAAGTCAGATCCGGTATCGTTTATTTTAAATCCGCCGGCAATATTTAAAAACACATCTTTTGCTCCTAACTTAAAACCACAGCGCTTTTCTAAAACGGCTAAAAGCATATTTAATCGCTTAACATCAAAGCCTGTTGCGGAGCGCTGAGGTGTTCCGTACACCGCGCTGGAAACCAAGGCTTGCGACTCAATAAGTAGCGGCCTAACTCCTTCTAGTATTATCCCAGTGGCCGTTCCGCTTAAGTTTTCATCTTTTCCACTAATAAAAACCTCTCCAGGATTTGCTACGGGGTTTAATCCACCCTGTTGCATTTCGTACAGGGCAATTTCATTGGTGTTTCCAAATCTGTTTTTTACCCCTCTTAAAAGTCGTAAGAAATATTGATGATCGCCCTCGAACTGCAGAACAACATCTACCATGTGCTCTAACAATTTGGGTCCTGCAATTTGACCATCCTTTGTAATATGACCAATTACAAAAATTGGGATATCGGTGGTTTTAGCCAGCTTTATTAACTCGCCGCAGCAAGCTCTAATCTGCGAGATAGAACCTGGAACGGAATCAATTAATTCGTGCTGAAGCGTCTGTATTGAGTCAATTACCAATAGTTTGGGTTTTAACTCATTAGCGTATTTCACAATCTGACCTATATCGGTTTCGGCGGAAATGTAAAAGGTGTTGGGAATAGTAGATGAGATTCTTGAGGCCCTATCTTTAATTTGAAGGCTGCTTTCTTCACCCGAAACATATAATACCTCCTGATGAAACTGAAGAAGCAGTTGTAACAGCAAGGTACTTTTACCTATTCCGGGTTCCCCACCGAGCAAGACCACAGAACCAGGCATAATTCCACCACCCATGAGACGGTTTAATTCTGCGTCTTTTAATATAATTCTGGGTTTTTCCTCTGAATTTACCTCTACTAGCTTGTTGGGATGCGATTCGGCCTTTGCGACAAAGCTGGTGGAGCTGCTTTTCTGTTTAGAAATAATTTCTTCTGTAAAGGTATTCCACTGGTTACATGCAGGACATTTGCCTTGCCATTTGGAGGCTTCATATCCACAGTTACTGCAGAAAAAAGCTTTTTTAAGTTTAGCCAAATCGTTTAATTTTTTCTACTAAATCCGAGGTTGAAAATCCGTTTAAAAAGGGAATGGTTTTAACACTACCACCAAATTCCTCCACTTCTCTTTTACCTACAATGTAGTTTTTAGAGGTGGGGTCGGACTCACTTTCGTCGTAATCTCCACCTTTTACCAAAATATCTGGTTTTAAGGCGGAAATTAATTTAAGGGGAGTATCCTCGTTAAAAGGCACTACCATGTCTATGGCTGTTAAACCAGCTAAAACAAAAGCTCGAGACCATTCCGAATTTAAAGGTCTTTCGGGTCCCTTATTTAATCTTCGTACAGAGTCGTCGGAATTGAGTCCCAAAATGAGTTTGGAACCTAAATTTTTAGCTTTTTGAAGGTAATCTACATGCCCGGGATGTAGGATGTCGAAACAGCCGTTGGTAAACACGAGTACCTCGCCTTTTTGTTTCCATTCAGAAACAAGATCTGTGGCTTTATCTAGTGTAAAGAGTTTCGGGTTAGGCGTCAGCTGTTGAGACATGTTTATTCTTCTTGTTGAATACGGGAAGTAAAATTAGCGATATAATTCCCCATAAAACAAGAAGGAGGGTTTGGCCTAACCAAACAATCCAACCAAATGCATACCCTTTGGCCTCGGGTACGCCGTATAATAAAAGTACGGCACTCATTATGGCAGGATAAATTCCCAGTCCACCTGGAACGATGATAATTCCTAAGGATCCAAAAATTAGCAGCGTAAAAGAAGACTCCCAGGGTAGGTTAGAAGTTTCGGGCATGCTAAAAAAGCAAATCCAAACCATCATAACATACATAAACCAGATAAAAAGTGAATGCCCGACAAACCATAGGGGCTTTTTTACCTTAAAGGCGGATTTTAATCCAGAGACAAACCCTATGATTAGTTCTACCACCTTTGCATATATGGTTCTTACTCTTTCAGTTTTTCTGAAAAAGAAAAGGATGCCAGCGATAGTTAAGCCGATAATGGCCATAATGGGAAGTACTAAGCTTGGTTCACTCTCCGAATTCGGATTGCCACTGTTTCCCATTGTTTTAAGGGAGTCTATCCCTTTCCAAAGCATGTCCCACTCAAAAATAAGGGTGATCAGAAAAATAAATCCAAGGAATAATAAATCGATGGCTCTCTCGGCTATTACTGTTCCAAAAGACTTTTCCATTGGAACTTTTTCGTAACGTCTAAGTATTACGCATCTAGTGGCTTCGCCTAATCTTGGTACAGCCAGGTTAGCGAAGTACATAACCATTACGGCGAAAAAAGTATTTGCAGATGATGGATGATGCCCCATGGGTTCCAAAAGCTGTTTCCAGCGAAATGACCTACTGATGTGGGCAAGGGTTCCAAATAGCATGGATAGTAATATCCAAGAGTAGTCGGCGTTTAATACTGCTTCCCAAATTTCAGCCTTTTCTTTTTCGGATAGTTTGCCGGTAAACAAAACTATAATCGCTAATCCCAGGCACAGGAAGAAGGCAACTTTTAAGACACTAAATAATTTTGATTTCAACGGATTACTTTAGTTTGTTGGTTCGTTCATCGGGGAAAACCAACGAGGGTTTAAACGTTTTTGCCTCTTCGAAATCTAAAATGGCGTAGGAAATAATGATAACGATATCACCCACTGCAACTTTCCTAGCAGCTGGTCCGTTAAGGCAAATTTTACCCGATCCACGCTCTCCTTTAATTACATATGTTTCAAGGCGCTCACCGTTGTTAATATTAACAATCTGCACCTTCTCCCCCTCAATCATGTTAGCGGCATCCATAAGATCCTCATCTATGGTAACCGAACCGATATAATTTAAATCGGCTTCGCTAACAGATACCCTATGGATTTTGCTTTTTACAACCTCGATTTGCATGGTGCAAAGTTAGTTATTTAAAGAGAGATTATCGATTAATCTTACTGGCCCCAGGTAAACCGCAATAAAGGCTCTTGCGGTATTTGAACTTCCGTTTTTCACCGGGTTTAAATCTTCTTCGTTAACTATTTCCAAATAGTCTATTGATTTAAGTCCCGGAATAGCCAATAACTGGTTTGCCGCTTCTTCCTTTATTTCTTCAGGACTCTTGTGCTTATCGTTCCATGAGTTTTTTATCCAACTAAGTGTTTTATAGATTCCAGCGGCAGCCGCTCTTTCCTGTTGGTTAAGCCTTTCGTTTCTCGAACTCATGGCGAGTCCACTTTCTTCTCTTATGGTTTCTAACCCAATAATTTCAATTCCTAAATCATTGCTGTTCGTAAAATGCTCAATGATGCGAAACTGTTGGAAGTCTTTTTTTCCGAAGTAGGCTACGGATGGTTTAACCGTGCAGAAAAGTCGATAAACCACTTCAACTACGGCCTCAAAATGCCCTGTTCGAAACATTCCTTCAAGCGGCTTGTCCAATCCTTTTAAATCGCGAGCCTCTTGTTTTAAGCGATTCGCTTTATAGAGTTCTTCTTCGGATTTGGGAATGAACACAACATCCACACCCACTTTACGGAGTTTTTTAATGTCTTCATCGAAATTTCGAGGATACTTCTCAAAATCTTCCTTATCATTAAACTGTCTCGGGTTCACCCATATACTTACAACGGTAGCGTCGCAATGTTTAATAGATGTTTCTGCCAGGTGTAAATGCCCCCGATGCAAGGCCCCCATAGTGGGAACAAAACCAATGCGTTTATCTCCCAATTTCTCCCTGTAAAGGGATAAATCTTCGTAATTATCGATTACCAGCACGGAAATAATGTGTTTAGTGGGTGAGAATTAGGGCCATAGCCGTGTTTAGCACTTGCTAAAGCGGGTAAAATTTAGTACTTTTGTAATTCAAAATTTCCCAAGTTTATGTCTATGAGAAAACCCAAGGTTCTTTTTGTATCTCAAGAAATCACTCCTTTCCTTCCTTCCAATGAAATTTCAGACATAAGTAGAAAACTTCCACAGAAAACACAAGAATCAGGTAAAGAAATTCGTGTTTTCATGCCAAAGTATGGGTGTATCAACGAAAGAAGACACCAACTTCACGAAGTAATCCGCTTAAGTGGAATGAATCTTATCATTGATGATAACGACCATCCACTGATCATTAAGGTTGCGTCTATACCCGCTGGTAGAATGCAGGTGTATTTCATTGACAACGAGGAATATTTTCAAAGAAAAGCGGTAAACGCTAGCAAGGAAGGTGAGTTTTTCGAGGATAACGATGAAAGAGCGATGTTCTTCTGTAAAGGGGTAATCGAAACGGTTAAGAAATTGGGTTGGACTCCAGATATCATTCACTGTCACGGTTGGATGTCTGCTTTTCTTCCAGTTTATCTGAAAAAAGTATATCACAACGATCCTCACTTTAGCGAAAGTAAAGTCGTATTTTCAACGTATAGCGGTCAGCTAGAAAACAAATTAAATAACAACATTCCAGCCAAATTAAATTTCGATGGAATTGAGTTAGAAAATCAAGACGTGCTTAAAAATCCAAGTGTGGAAAACCTATACCAATTGGGTATGCAGTATGCAGATGCAGTGGTATTGGCAGACGAGGATGCAAGCGAGAAGTTCGGATCTTTCTGTAATGAGTTGGATGTAAATACCATTCAGCCATCAGAAGATGAGCATTTTGAAGCTTGTAATGAGCTATACAACACAATAATTGAAGAGAGCGCCGTTCTTGTAGAAGAATAGATTGTTTTTAACATGATAAGTTCAGTTTTAGTGCGGAAAGCCTTAGGGTTTTCCGCTCTTTTTTTGGTATTAGTTGGATGTGAAAAACCAAAGGGAAATTTAAGTGATGACTTACTCCCCGAAGGTGATATCCTAAGTTTTAAATCCACACAAGGAGCTCCCTTTCAATGGGAAACCATAAAAGCAGATAGTATTGTTACAGATAATTTATCTGCACTAATGCTTGGAGTATATAACGATCCCCACACCGGAACAGCAAACTATAGTAATCAATTTCAAGTGCGCTTATCAAGCAATGCATCGGTGATTACAAATAGAGCTGAAATCGAAATTGACAGTGTTAACCTAACCATGGCTATCTCTTCAGTATATGGTTCTGAAGATTTTGCACATCAAATGGAGGTGTATCAATTGGCCGAGGATTTAAATGTGGACTCCACATACTATTCCAATAGGATTTTTAACACAGAGCAAACCAATTTGGTAGTGGATACTGCTGGGATGTTGAAGTTTTCTCCCGATGAAATAGTAGTTAACGGTGATACCCTCGGTGCCCAATTTAAATTGCCTTTAAAGAAGGAGCTGGGTGAATACCTATTAAAAAACTCTACCGATGATAACTTCTTGAATAACAAGAATTTCGCTGAGTATTTTAAAGGGTTGCAGGTTAAATCGGTGAGCATACCTGGTTCGGGTGATGGTTCGGTGGCTGTTGTAAACCCATCGAGCATATACAGTAACCTGGATATCTATTACCATTATACATCCGATCCAGATTCTACCTACAAATACCAGCTGATTGTTTCGGGAAATAGCGTGAGAAGTACTACTATCCTTCACGACTTTACTGGTTCAGAAGCTGAATTAGAACTTAACAATACAGGCGAGGCCACCTACGGATTAATTAAAACTGGAGGAGGGTTGTTTGCCAAATTTCATATCGATAAGCTGGATAGTTTGAAGGCGCTTGCTCCAATAGGTATTGCGCAGGCAGAGTTATTTCTTCCAGTTAAAAGGGATGTAATGGCAGAGAAGTTCGGTCCATCTAAAAATTTAATTCTGGTTGAGTTAAATGAGGACGGGACGCTACGATTACTTCCAGATCAATTGGAAGGGTCTAGTTATTTCGGTGGAGCCTACGATGAAGAAAAAGGGGGGTATACCTTCCACATTGCTAGATTTATACAACAATATTCTATCCGAACTGATGAATTTTTCGGCTTTGGATTAATTCCAGCTTCTGGTGGGGTTTCGGCAAATAGAACTTTACTACTAAAAGCCGAGGAAGACGGGCTTCGCCCTGAATTAATTGTATATTTCACTCGCCTATAAAAACCAGATTATTTTATGTGCGGAATTGTAGCCTACGTAGGGCAAAAGCAAGCTTGCCCCATCATTATAAATGGCCTAAAAAGACTCGAATATAGAGGATATGATAGTGCAGGGGTTGCCTTGTACAAAGATGGAGTGATTGATGTAACAAAAAGCAAAGGAAAAGTTGCTTTGTTACAGGAAGCTCTGGAAGGAAAAGACACCAATGCTACTGTTGGAATTGGTCATACCCGTTGGGCTACCCACGGAGAACCAAGTACCGTTAATGCACACCCTCATTATTCTGGAGATAAGAAATTGGCTATTATCCATAATGGGATCATAGAAAATTATGCGTCTTTGCGACAGGAACTTATGGCTCGTGGACATAAGTTTGAGTCTAAAACCGATACCGAAGTTTTAATTCACCTTATAGAAGATATCCAGGCTAATGAAAAGGTGGATATCGTGGAAGCAGTAAGAATAGCCTTAAACGAGGTGGTTGGAGCGTATGCTATAGTGGTTTTATCGAAGGATAATCCAGATATGCTAATTGCGGCCAAGAAGGGAAGTCCACTAGTTGTTGGTATTGGTGAGCAAGGAGACTTTTATTTGGCTTCGGATGCTACACCTATTATCGATTATACCAAAAATGTGGTGTACTTGGAGGAAGAAGAAATTGCGGTTGCCTCTTTAAAGGATGGTCTTTCTATTAAGACCATTAAAAATCAGCAAAAGACGCCATATGTTCAAAAGCTAGAAATGGAATTAGAAGCCATAGAAAAAGGTGGATATGATCATTTCATGCTCAAGGAAATATATGAGCAACCAAAGTCTATAAAGGATACCATGCGTGGTAGAATCCACCTTGATAAGGGGTTAATAGCCCTAGGTGGAATTAGAGATTACGAACGTGCCCTTGCCAATGCAAGAAGAATAATTTTTGTTGCATGTGGTACCTCTTGGCATGCCGGACTGGTTGCAGAATACCTATTCGAAGAACTTACTCGCATCCCGGTTGAGGTGGAGTATGCATCTGAATTTAGATACCGCAATCCAATTATTTACGACGATGATATTGTTATTGCAATCTCCCAAAGTGGTGAAACAGCAGATACCCTAGCAGCATTAGAAATTGCAAAACAAAAAGGTGCTACAACCCTAGGTATATGTAATGTGGTTGGTTCTACCATTTCAAGGGTTACCGATGCGGGAGCTTATACCCATGCCGGTCCAGAAATTGGAGTTGCATCTACCAAGGCGTTTACGGCTCAGGTAACAGTTGCCACCTTGATGGCACTTCACATAGCGCATTTTAAGGGATCAATCAATACCTCTCAATTCAACAGATATTTGTTCGAATTCCAATCTATTCCGGACAAGGTAGAGCGCGTATTGGAGAAGGCTGCAGAGTCTAAAGTAATCGCAGAAATCTACAAGGATGCGACCAATGCACTTTTCTTGGGAAGAGGAATTAATTTCCCAGTTGCACTTGAGGGGGCATTAAAGCTTAAAGAGATTTCATACATCCATGCTGAAGGTTACCCGGCGGCAGAAATGAAACATGGTCCTATTGCGTTGATAGACGAGAACATGCCTGTTTTTGTAATTGCCAATCAGGGACCATCATACAAAAAGGTGGTAAGTAATATAGAAGAGGTTAAGGCAAGAAGCGGAAAGGTTATCGCTATTGTAACCGAGGGAGATAAGGACGTTAAGGATATGGCGGATTACTCTTTTGAGGTACCTGAGTGCGACGAATTATTTACGCCACTATTGACCGTAGTTCCACTACAACTAATCTCTTACCACGTAGCAGTAATGAGAGGATGTAATGTGGATCAACCAAGAAATTTGGCAAAATCTGTAACCGTGGAATAATTAATTATTCTCGATGAAATATTTAAGGAGTGCCTCTGGGTACTCCTTTTTTGTTTAGCCACATTAGAACTCGGCCCTGGTTTTGATATTCTTTAATATCCTTGGAAAAAAGAGTGGCAAAAAAGTCGATCAGTGGAACGATACCCAATCCACCTCCTAGGGTAAGGGTATATACCAGTGGGACCCATGATTTAGTTCCCATTATAACTCTATGCCCACCCACGGGTCCGAGCAGCACCGTTATGAGCAATGCGGTACTCTTTTTTAATTCTGGAACTCCCTCAATAACGGTTGTACCATTTTCTTGGACAAAAATTTCTTTTACCTGTCCATAAGAGGAGGCAAAAGGAATTACAGTTAATATAACAAGGAGGAAAAATAATCGCATAAAAAAGCCCGTGTATTAGCTACACGGGCAAAGATGAAAAATATTGCGGGAAGCTAGTTATTTAGCTGCCTCGTATCTTTTAGAAACTTCATCCCAGTTAATTACATTAAAGAAAGCTTCGATGTAGTCTGGACGTCTGTTTTGGTAGTTTAGGTAGTAAGCGTGTTCCCAAACATCTAAACCTAAAATAGGAGTACCACCGCAACCAATACTAGGCATCAGAGGGTTATCTTGGTTAGGTGTAGAACAAACCTCTACTTTTCCACCTGGGTGAGCACAAAGCCAAGCCCATCCTGAACCGAACTGTGTAGCTGCGGCAGCAGAAAACTTGTCTTTAAACGCTTCAAAAGAACCAAAAGCTTCGTTAATAGCATCGGCAAGGGCACCACTAGGATTTCCACCACCATTTGGGCTCATTACTTCCCAAAATAGACAGTGATTGTAATATCCACCACCATTGTTTCTTACAGCGCCATTGCTCATGTCTAGATTTTTAAGGATATCTTCGATAGACTTTCCAGCTAAATCTGTTCCCTCAATAGCTCCATTTAATTTTGTTGTATATCCAGCGTGATGCTTTCCATGGTGAATTTCCATGGTTTTAGCGTCTATGTGCGGCTCTAAAGCATCATGTGCGTAAGGTAATTTAGGCAATTCAAAGGCCATAACGATCTTATTTTTTTGAGTTTGTTCAAATATAGTAAAGCACATTTTTTATACTCACAAAATATTTTAAGATTTGTATCCTAATTAAACCCCGTTTAAAAATGAAAAAGGTATTATTATTTGCTGCATTGGCAGGGATGTTTGCAGTTTCTTGTGGTTCTGAAACTGAAACTAAAGTAGAAGAAGTAGAAAAAGAAATGAACGAGAAGTTCGACGAGGCTGTTAACGACATGGAAGAGACCATGGAAGAAGCAGGTGAGAAGGTTGACTCAACTATGGAAGCTGTAGGTGAGAAAGCTGAAGAAATGACTGAAGATCACAGCGACCACAACCACTAAGTCGACTTGTAAAGAAATAATAAAGGGCGATTGCAAATGCAATCGCCCTTTTTTGTTGGACTAATTTTTGACCAGTTTCAATTGCTAATCGAAATATCTATAAGCACTGCTTTAGCTTATCGAAACACTTTTGCCTTTGCATAATAGATTGCGATCACGGAATTATAAGGCACAAAAAAAGCCAACCCTAAAGTTGACTTTTAGTTTTTAACGATTTGGTATAGTTTTATTTAGAGCAAAAGAAAAGCAGCTCACCCTTCATCAGGCAGTATTTTTCGGTTAACTCTGGTCCTATTTCTTTGGTGTAGTCTTCTGTTTTTACATCAAACCCAGCAGCTTCCAATCTTTTTGGATAATCCATACCAAACAAACGAACATGGTCTTTTTGCCAGTAATGCTTTAAACGGTCTTCCTCAGAAGTAATACTTGGATCTTCCAAAGTTTCTTCTCTTGTGGTATCCAATGGAACTTGGAAAATACCCCATCCACCTGGTTTAATGATACGGTATAACTCGCGCATGCACTTATCTGCATCGTCTACATGCTCTAGTACATGGTTACAAAATACCACATCAAAGGTGTTATCATCAAAGGGTGGATTATGAAGATCCATTTTAACATCTGCAATAGGAGAAACCAAGTCACCAGTTGTGTAATCAAGGTTCTTTTGCTTTTTAAAAATGTCTAGAAAGCACTGCTCAGGCGCTACATGAAGCATCTTTAATTTTGGTGCAGTAAAGAAATTGGTTTTCTCCTTTAGGTATAGCCAAAGTAAACGGTGACGCTCTAGGGATAGAGATCCCGGGCACAAAGCGTTTTCCCTGATATTTAAGGCACCATAAGGCAAAAATTTGCGATACGATTTACCTTCAATTGGGCAGGTATACTTATTTCCCGCGTACCACAAACGAGCAAAAGCTCTATAGGGGTAGGACAAGATAATTAGGACTGGCCTAGGTATCGTTGTCAATAGAAAATGAAAGAGCTTTCTCATGCTGTAACATCTAAGCCTAGGGCTTCTTCTACGTATTTAAAAGTGGATAATATTTCGGGTTGACCGTTAATAATGGCTACATCGTGCTCAAAATGGGCACTTGGTTTGCCATCGGCGGTTACTATGGTCCAACCGTCAGAAAGTTGCTTTACTTCCTTAACTCCCATGTTTATCATAGGTTCAATAGCTAGCGTCATACCGTTCTTAAGCATGGTACCCCTTCCGCGCTTACCATAATTGGGAACTTCTGGTTTTTCGTGGAGGTCTTTACCTAAACCGTGGCCAACCAATTCACGAACTACCCCGTAACCATTGGTTTCGGCATGGTTTTGAATGGCAAAAGCCAAATCTCCGATTCGGTTTCCAGCTTTGGTTTCTGCAATTCCTTTGTAAAGACATTCCAGGGTGGTATCCACCAATTTTTTTACTTCGGGTTTAACCTCGCCGATACAAAAGGTATATGCGTGGTCTCCGTAGTATCCATTCATGTAGGATCCGCAATCAACAGAAATGATGTCGCCTTCTTGTAGGGGGCGTTTGTCGGGAATGCCGTGTACAACTTGCTCATTTACCGATGTGCAAAGGGTAAACTCGTAATCGTACATCCCTTTAAAACCAGGTTTAGCACCTAGGTCTAGAATGCACTCTTCTGCAAGTTTATCTAAATCTAAAGGAGTAATTCCAGGCTTAATTACCTTGGCAATTTCACCCAATGTTTTACTTACTACCAACGCACTTTGGCGTATTAATTCTATTTCCTCAGCCGATTTAAGCTTGATCATTAGCTAAAAAGTTTTTTCCAAAATCCACCCGAGTTACTTTCATTCGGGAAGTTCTTATGGGCATCGGGATTTTTAAGTTGATAATCTAGGGGGCCAGATTCTGGATGCAGTCGTTGCCAAATTTCACTCCACCCCAAAAATCCTCCAACATTTCTATCGTCGATAAACAAATCTACATCCAGTTTTCTAGGAATTTCTGGAGTCCATTGTTCTTCTGGGTGGTTTGCATTTACAGCGTAAAATTCCACGCCGTTTTCTTTGCAATACTCCACTGCAGCTTCTAAATCTTCGCCAATTCTGTAGGTCCAGAGAATCAAAGTATGGCCTTTTTTCTGCAACTGCTTTAAGGTTTCGAAAGCAAAAAGCATTTCTTTCCCAATAGCAGGATATTTATGCTCTACTATGGTGCCATCGAAATCAACTGCAATCCGCAATCCGCTTTGTTCCATTTTCCCTTTAATAATTGGCCTGCAAAGGTAGATAATTAATGCAGAATCAGAATTTTAATGGGCTTCCAGCCAATTGCTTCCCTTTCCAATTTCCACTTCAAGCGGTACGGCAAGTGATACCGCATTTTCCATGCGTTCTTCAACTCCTTTGCACAGCGCCTCAATTTCTTCGTTCGGAACATCAAAAAGCAATTCATCGTGCACCTGTAAAACCATCTTGGTTTTAAGTTTGCTTTCTGATAACCAATGATGAATATCTATCATCGCTTTTTTGATGATATCTGCTGCTGAACCCTGTATAGGAGCGTTTACCGCGTTTCGCTCTGCAAAACCTCTAACAATGGCATTTCGTGAATTGATATCTGCTAAATAACGGCGTCTGCCCATGATGGTTTCCACATACCCTTGTTTCCTTGCCAATTCCTTCTGGTTTTCTAAGAAGGCTTTTATAGCTGGATATTGATTGAAATAATTATCAATAAGTTCCTTTGCCTCACCTCGTTTTATTCCCAATTGATCTGCCAAGGTAAAAGCCGATTGCCCATAAATAATTCCAAAGTTCACCGCTTTAGCTCGGGATCTTTGTTCGCGATTTACCTCATCTATATTCACCCCAAAAACTCTCGCCGCGGTTGCTGCATGGATATCCTTTTTATCTCGGAAAGACTGAATCATATTTTCGTCTTTAGCCAAAGCCGCAATAATGCGTAATTCTACTTGAGAATAATCGGCAGCAATTAGGGTGTGGTTACTATCTGATGGAACGAAAGCAGTTCGAATTTCTCTACCTCGCTCGGTTCTAATAGGGATATTCTGCAAGTTGGGATTGTTGGAGCTTAGTCTTCCTGTAGCCGCTACCGTTTGGTTAAAACTGGTATGGATACGCCCCGTTTTTTCGTTAATAAGTTGAGGTAAGGCATCTACATAGGTAGACTTAAGTTTCATCAGCTGGCGATAACCCATAATATCTTCAATTATGGGATGATTCTCTTTGTATTTAACCAAAATATCTTCGCTGGTAGCATACTGGCCCGACTTGGTCTTTTTCGGCTTGTCGGTAATTTTTAAGCGGTCGAACAAAATCTCTCCCAATTGCTTTGGTGAGCTAATTTTAAATTCGGTTCCGGCATGCTGGTAGATGGATTTTTCAAGTTGCTGAATGTCTTCAACCATTTTCTCCGATTGGGCTTTTAGCATATCAGCATCTAGCTTAATACCGTGCGTTTCCATTTCAAGCAATACCTCTACCAAAGGCATTTCTAGGTCGGTGAATAGCTTTTCGGCATTTAGTTCTTTCAGTTTTTTGGAGAAAAGTTCGTAAAGCTGAAAAGTGATATCGGCATCTTCGGCTGCGTAAACGGCTACCCTTTCCTTATCTACCGTATCCATCGACTTTTGGGATTTTCCTTTTTTCCCAATTAAATCTTCAATCGAAATAGGTTGGTAATTGAGGTAGGCTTCCGATAGGGCATCCATCCCATGACGCATATCTGGATTGATAAGGTAGTGTGCTACCATGGTATCGAAAACGGGGTTTTTTAATTCCAGGCCAAATTGGGCGAGAATACCAGCATCGAATTTTAGGTTATGGGCTATCTTAATTTTGGTAGCATCACTAAAAAAAGGCTGTAATTCCTGCAGAAAATTTGTTTTCTCCTGTTTTGTGCCCTCCAAAAGGAGGTAATAACCAGTTCCAGCTTTGGTAGAAAATGCCATGCCTATTAAATCGGCCTTCCATACATCCAAATCGGTTGTTTCGGTATCAAAACAGAAGGCATCGGCTTCGGAAAGCACTTCCTTTAAGGTGGCCATTCCCGCTTGCCCTTCCAGAAGTTGGTAATCGTACTTTACGTCCTCTATGGTCCGCATGCTAGTACCTTCCTCAGCTATTTCCTCGTTTTCATCATCTCCGAATAAGGAGGTCTGTTGATTGGAAGAGCTTGCTACCGTTAATTTTTCACCTAAAACACGTTGGCTCAGAGTTCTGAATTCCAGTTCGCCAAAGAGTTCTCTTAATTGATCCTTGTTGGGTTCTTGCCTTATCGTTTCGTTTGGATCCCACTCCAATGGGACGTTTTGGTTTATACGAGCCAATTGTTTACTCAAAAAGGCCTGCTCCTTATTCGCTTCTACGTTCTCTTTTAGTTTGCCCTTTAGCTTGTCGGTATTTTCATACAATCCTTCCATAGAACCAAATTCTGCAATAAGGTCCTTGGCACGTTTTTCTCCTACACCTGGGATACCTGGGATGTTATCCACCTTATCTCCCATCATACCTAAAAAGTCTATGACTTGTTCTGGGGTGCTTACTCCAAATTTTTCTTGAACTTCTGGAATACCCCAGATTTCTGGTTTTTTTCCGGATTTAGCAGGGCGGTACATGAAAATATTCTCCGATACCAGTTGAGCGTAGTCTTTATCCGAGGTCATCATATAGGTGGTAAACCCTGCTTTTTCAGCTTGCTTTGCAAAAGTTCCAACGATGTCGTCGGCTTCGTAGCCTTCTAAGCCGTAGGTTTTAATATTAAAGGCCTCTAAAATTTTATAGATGTATGGAATCGCTATTCTAATATCCTCTGGGGTTTCCTCTCGGTTTGCCTTGTATTCGGCATAAGCCATGTGATTTTCCGTTGGACCCGAAACATCAAAACACACAGCAATATGGGTGGGGTCTTCGCTTCTAATTAGATCGACTACCGTATTAGTAAAACCATAAATAGCGGAGGTATTTAGGCCGTTGGAGTTGATTCTAGGATTTTTAATAAACGCGTAATAAGCACGGTATATTAAAGCGTAAGCATCGAGTAGAAAAAGACGTTTATCCGACATTAAATTTTTTTTGGAGGGTGGAAGATAATATGAATTTCTCGCCCTCTGAAGTGATGGAAGTATTAATTGGAGTTGAGGATTAGATTTTCAAATATCCCAGTTATAAATGGGTTTAAAGTAAAACAGCCGCAGATATCTGCAGCTGTTTTATCAAATTAGTTGAGTAGGATATTATTGATTGTACTTGCCCTGATACTTTTTGTAGAGCTGTTTTTGCTTGTTGTCGTTTAAATCAACAGGTTTACCCTTTACAAAAGCCATAATTACATTGTTCGTCATGGGTTCCAGGGCATTTCCTTCGGAGACAAAAAGTGTGGCGTGTTTTCCTTTTTGTAGGGTGCCAACTTTGTCATCAATTCCAAGAGCTATAGCGGTATTTAGTGTAATCATTTTCACCGCATCTTCTGTGCTCACCCCATAGGCGGCAGCCGTTCCAGCTAAAAAGGGAAGATTACGCACCTGAATTTGTTCCATATCTCCAGCAACGTCTAAGGCTACAGTTATTCCTGCTCTATTTAAAATGGCTGGAAGCTGGTAGGGGAGGTGTAATGGATCGTCTGGATGCATGGGCAGTTCATGCAATCTTCTTAAGATTATTGGAGTTTGTGCAGTTTTCAGTTCATCGAGAATAAGATGACTTTCATACCCCCCTACAAACACCAACTTTTCTATACCCAATTGCTTTTTTAACTCAAGGGCGTCAAGCATTGCATGTGCAGAATTGGTGTGGATGTATAGGGTTTTCGACCCTTTGAAAAGTCCCCCAAGGGCCACATATCTTAGGTCCTTCAGGTTGGATGTACTCGCATTATAAGCTTTCGCATTCTTGAGGTAGTCTGAAAGCTCTATAACCTGTTCGTCGTATTTCTCATTAAGCTTTATTCCGCCTGGTTCGGCCCACCATCCGGTTCGGTAAGAAGGCGCTGGCCAGTTAACGTGAATCCCATCATCGGTTTTAAGGGCAGCATCCTCCCAGTTCCAACAGTCGAGATTTACAACAGAAGAGCTTCCAGAAATTCTTCCGCTTCTTGGAGTGATTTGTCCAATTAAAACCCCGTTATCCATTGCGGTTGGGATGATATCCGACTCACAATTAAATGCGATTAGCGATCTAACATTGGGGTTAAATGATCCTGTCTCTGCATGGTCTCTAGAGGCCCTAACGGCAGATATCTCAACCAGACCCAAAGTAGTATTGGGAACGATAAAGCCTGGGTAAACATGTTTCCCAGTAGCGTCTATTTCTTCTTTGTAGGCATTAAGGGGAGCCGATACTCCGAGGTAATCGATTTCGCCATTGCTTCCCAAGCCAATAAATCCGTTTTCAATAATCTCTCCGTTTCCTAAATGCAAAGTGGCATTGGAAATTAAAGTTTGTTGAGCCAAAAGGGATATAGATGCACCCAACAATATGCTTAGTGATAATAATTTCTTAATCATGGTGTGATTCGCTTGATTCGTTAAATGATTCGCAGTGGTACATTTTTTCGCGCTTAGCGGCGGTTGGCTTTCGCTTGTCACCATATTTGTCGGCCATCATTTTATTGATAATGGCAACTCTTTGTTTTTGGTCGCGCTCTAAAGCAGCTTTTTCCTGGTCTTCGCTGTAGTAAATTTTACCTTCAATTAAAGTGTATTTAACCTTTGCTTTTTGGGTAAGGGGTACATCTGACCAAAGGACTACATCTGCGTCTTTTCCAACTCGAATGCTTCCCACTCTGTTATCAATGTGTAGCATTTTTGCAGGGTTTAGGGTAACCATTTTTACGGCCTCCACCTGCGATACGCCACCATATTTAACAATTTTAGATGCCTCTTGATTTAATCTTCTACCCATTTCGGCATCGTCGGAGTTAATACCAACATTTACTCCTTGCTCATGCATAATTGCAGCGTTGTACGGAATGGCATCCTTTACCTCGAATTTGTATGCCCACCAATCAGAGAAGGTAGATCCAGAAACTCCGTGTGCCTTCATTTTATCGGCCACCTTGTACCCCTCTAGAATGTGGGTGAAAGTGTTGATGTTAAAGCCAAGGCTATCTGCCACATGCATCAGCATATTTATTTCAGATTGGATATAGGAGTGACAGCTTACGAAGCGTTTGCGATCCAAAATCTCCAGTAATACTTCGTATTCTATGTTGTATGGGGGTTTGTCTTTTGCAGTACGTGCGCTTTCTTTTGCTTTTCTGTATTCCAATGCACGATGAAATGCATCGTAATACATTTGTTCAACACCCATTCTCGTTTGTGGGTAACGGCTATTAAAGCGCTCACCCCAATTCGATTGTTTTACGTTTTCACCCAATGCGAATTTTATAAAGCCATCCGCATTATTAATTAGCATTTCATCCGGGCTTTCTCCATATTTCAGTTTTACAACGGCCGATCTACCACCTATAGGGTTGGCAGAACCATGCAGCAATTGGGCAGCGGTAACTCCACCTGCTAATTGGCGATAAATGTTGATGTCTTCTGGGTTTACAACGTGCTCTATACTTACTTCGGCACTTACAGCTTGCCCACCTTCGTTTACTCCCTTGGAAATTGCAATGTGAGAATGTTCATCTACAATTCCAGGTGTTAAATGCATGCCGGTTCCATCAATTACGGTCCAGTTTGCCTTGGGAAGGTTCTTTCCAATTTGGGCAATTACACCATTGCTAATCAGTACATCCGTATTTTCTAAAACCCCATCTTTTTCGTTGGTCCAAACCGTTACATTTTTAATTAAGATGGATTGTTTCTCTGGTAATGCAGGATATCCAAATGCCTTCATAGGATAAGAGAAACTCGAAACTGGGAAGTTTTCATTTTCCTCAGAATTTTTGTTTTCATTTTCCTCCATTTCCTCGGATGTGGCGGAGAAATTGAAAGGAACACCCTTTGGGTCGCTTCCTCTTCCTTTTAGTCCGTTTTCACTTTTTCTTCCCTGAATTCTATAGTAACCTTCTTCATCACTCAATTTAAAAGATAGGTTGATTCCAAAGCCTTGTGTACTAACATTTACCTTGTGTTTGGTACTATCGGATAAAAGCGACATCAAACTTGCTTTATAAGAATCTTTATCCTCGGAAATGCTTAATTCGAAATCCTTTTCTCCAAGTTGTACCAGGTATTTTCCAGCAAAGTCGGCAATGGGTTCCGGGTTTATTTCAAATCCGTTTCCGCGTACTACATTGGTAATAATTTTGCTTCCTTTTTCGAAAATTGGCTTATTGGTAATTAAGAAGTTGGCCAATTTTCCACGTTCAAGGCTACCCACTTGCTTATCTATCCCAGCAAATTGTGCAGGAATAGTGGTTAGGGCAGCCAGGATGTCTTTTTCATTTGCTCCAGCGTCTAAAGCAATTCTTATTTCCTTAAAAATTTCCTCAGGTTTTTCCAGAGCGCTTGCGCTAAGGGCGTAGCGAACCCCGTTTTTACTGAGGGTATATAGGTTCATTGGAGCCCAGTCGTATTCCTTTAAATCTTCCATAGCCAGCATAGAAGTAGCAAGTGGGTTGCTTACATCGTAGGCCTTTGGATGATTAATTGGAACAACCAATTTTATATTCTTATTTCTAAATAAATCTGGGTTTTGGTAGTAGTCGTTTCCGCCTACATAAATCCAAGAAAGCCCGAATTCTTGCGCTATTTTTTCGGCTCTCAAAAGATCTAACTTGTCGCTAACCTTAAAAAAACCAGGAGCATTAAGTTGACGGGACAAGTGTTCTAAACTTATGTTCTTTTTCTCTGGTTTGGCATCGCTGTACCATTTAGCATCGTAAAATGCCTGGCGAAGCAAGGCTATACTACCCATAAGAGACGAGGGGTAACTCATAGAAGAGGACCCTTTATCAAAAGAGAAAAAGGCATGATTTTTTAAATCGATGATATTTTCTTCAGTATTTCCATCCCCAAGAGTAACGGCAAGTCCTTTTCCGCGAGCAATACCATCTTGGTGATGACTTAGCGAAACCCCGAAACCAGCTTTTCTCCATTTTTCAGCGGATTTTTGGTCGGGTGAGAACATACCAGCGGCATCCATTTGAGGGCGAATGGCATCGTTCCAATAATAGGCGCCTGGGTTGGTAGATTCGTATACGGGATACTCGCCTTTTTTGTTGGGCGCTTCAGAAATTCCGTAAGCACTATAAAGCTCTACAAATGAGGGGTAAACATGTTTTCCTTGTAAATCGACGCTAACGGCATTAACTGGAACGGCAACTTGGGTTCCAATAGCATCAATTTTTCCGTTTTTAACGACTATCGTCGCGTTTTTAAATGTAGTGTTGGCATCTACATGGACGGTGGCATTGGTATAGGCTTTTATCTCTACGTCTTTATCTGCAATGCCCCTAACGGGAGCAACTTGAGAAAATCCGCTATAGAAAAGGGATAAGCCTAATCCCAAAAAGGAAAGAATTTTCTTCATGAAATTAGATTTTGGCATAAATGTAATCATTGATAAAAAAGGCTGAAGTACTTTTTAAACTAGCGATTAACCTTAGCATCACAATTTGGTAAGGAATTATATAAACATTAGTTGTATTAGAGTGGTTGTTCGCGTATTGATGCGTACTTTTGTACCAAATTCTTAAAGATGACTGGATTAGTGCACGCCCACAGTGGTTTACGATATTTAATTTTAGCCGGATTTTTATGGGTGATTTTCAATTTTATTGGAAAGCGAAATGAAGCCTTTGATGGTGGGATTAAAAAAGCCTTTTTAATCACCATGATCTTTCTGCATGTCCAGTTAATAATAGGTCTGGTTTTGTATTTTAAAAGTGCTAAAAGCGCTATGATTTTCGAAGATTTTGGGATGGCTATGGGGAATAGTTTAACCAGATTTTACGGAATGGAACACATGGTAGGAATGCTGATAGGTATAGCATTGGCTACTGTTGGTTATAGCAAAGCAAAAAGAATGAGCGATGGGGTTCTGGCCCACGCTAAAGCATTTAAGCTATATGCTATTGCATTCGTAATCATTTTTGTAAGCATTCCTTGGCCTTTCTTAAGAGAGTTTGGAACCTGGTTCTAAAATAGATAGGAGGTAATTCATTGGGAAATCAATTCAAGCATTTTTCTACAGCTAAACAGCGAGATAAGGCAGTTCTAGTAGGTGTTCAATGGCAAGGGCAAACAGATGCCCAGCTTAAGGAATATCTAGATGAATTAGAGTTTTTAGCCGATACGGCCGGGGTGGATGTGGTTAAAAAATTTAGCCAAAAGTTAGAGAAACCTCATAACAAAACCTTTGTTGGTACAGGAAGGCTTCAAGAGATTGTAGACTTTGTAAAGGACAATGAGTTAGAGCTCATCATTTTCGATGATGAATTAACCCCTTCTCAATTGCGAAACCTGGAGCGAGAACTTAAAATTCGAGTACTCGATAGAACCAATCTTATCCTAGATATTTTCGCTCAACGCGCTTCTACAAGTTATGCACGTACTCAAGTAGAACTGGCTCAGTATGAATATTTGCTGCCTCGGTTAACCCGAATGTGGACACACCTCGAGCGTCAAAAAGGGGGTATAGGTCTTAGGGGGCCCGGAGAAACGCAGATTGAAACCGATAGGCGGATCATGCGCGATAAGATTTCTTCCCTAAAGAAAAAGTTAGAGAAGATAGATAAGCAAATGGAAGTTCAGCGATCTAACCGTGGCGCTATGGTTAGGGTTGCTTTAGTGGGATATACCAATGTTGGAAAATCCACTATTATGAACTTATTGAGTAAATCTGAGGTGTTCGCAGAAAATAAACTCTTTGCAACCCTTGATACCACCGTAAGGAAAATAGTCATTGATAATTTGCCTTTCCTTCTTTCTGATACGGTTGGATTTATTAGGAAGCTACCAACGCAATTGGTAGAATCTTTTAAAAGTACACTGGACGAGGTTCGAGAAGCTGATGTGCTGGTGCATGTATTGGATATTTCTCACGAGAATTTCGAGGAGCAATTCGATGTGGTCAATCAAACTTTAGCAGATATAAAGGCTGCGGATAAACCCACCTTGGTGGTGTTTAATAAAATTGACCAGTATAAATTTACACCAGCAGAGGAGGTAGAATTTGTTGAGGACGAGGAAACGAATTCTCAAAGCCTTGCCGAGTTCAAAAATTCATGGATGGCGAAGCTGTCACCAGATAAGGTTATTTTTATCTCAGCAATTAATAAAACCCATATCGATGAGTTAAGAGATACCTTGTACGATATGGTTAGGGAAATTCACGTGAAGAGGTTTCCGTACAACAACTTTTTATACTAGACATGGATAGCGTAAGACAGCAAAAAGTATCGGCCCTTATTAAGAGAGAATTAGCTACAATCTTCTTAGATGTTGCTAAGTCTAAATTAGGGGGTGCCTTTATAACCGTAACGCAAGTAAGGGTAACATCAGACATGTCTTTGGCACGTGTTTACCTTAGTTTATTTGTCAAGGGCGAAAAGGAAGAACTGTTAAACCAGGTGAAAGAAATTAAAGGTTATATCCGGGGTGTTCTTGGGAAAAGGCTGGCAAAAGACCTTAGAAAAATTCCAGATCTTCAATTTTATATCGACGATTCGTTAGACTACGCTGCTGAAATAGATCGCCTTTTAAAGTAAGCCCATGAGAGTTGCATTTCTAATAGCATGGCGATATTTATTCGCCAAAAAATCTAGAAATGTAATTAACTACATCTCCTTCATTTCAGGAACCATTATCGCCTTTGTAAGCCTTGCGATGGTTCTGGTACTTTCAACTTTTAACGGTATAGATAAACTTGTAAAGGAATTATACAGCAGTTTAGATGCACCCATAGAAATTTTACCCATCGAGGGGAGCCAACTGCTTCTTTCCGATAGTCTGGCGGGTATAATTACCTCTAATGCTAATGTAAGGGAGATTAGTGGAGTTCTTAAGGGACAAGTTGTATTGCAGTCGGGTAAAAACCAATTGGTGGCGAAACTGGTTGGGGTTGATCAACAATTTGTAGAAAATACCGCATTTCTAAATCATATTAACCGAGGTGGAATAAACGAGTTTTTTAATCCTAGTTATAGGTCTTTAATTCTTGGTGCCGGATTACACTATCATTTAAAAAGAGGTTTTACATTTCCTTCTATTGAGCCTTTGGTTGTTATGAATATACCCAAGGGTGCAAAATTGGGGGCAAATGCTTTTGGGGCCTTAAACAAAACAGCTTTTACCGAACTAGGCACCTTTACCGTAACAGCAGATTACGATCTCAACTTCGCGTTTACTAGCAAAGAGAATTACCGAGAAATATTTAGAATACACAATAGCCATTTGTATTCTAGTGTCTACTGCTATCTAAATGATAATACTGATCTTCAAGAGACTAAAACTGACTTAAAAGCTGCATTAGGATCGGATTTTAAAATAGAAACTCGAGCTGAAAAGAATGCGGTTTTATTTAAAACCAGTCAGAGCGAAAAGTGGATATCCTTCAGCATTATGTTTTTTATCCTCGTAGTAGCTGCCTTTAACATAGTTGCAAGCCTATGCATATTGGTATTGGAGAAAAAAACGGATTTGTTCGTATTAAAGGTTATTGGAATGTCGGAGCAGCGTGTTTCCTTAGTTTTCTTTTTCCAATCCTTGCTCATTAACGCGTTAGGTTTAACAATAGGGCTATTCTTGGGCGTAATCATTGTATTAGCCCAACAGCATATCGGGCTACTAAGATTAGAGGGATCGGTAGTTGAATTTTATCCTGTAGCAATGCAATGGACCGATTTGCTCCTAATTATAGGTACTATATTGGCCATAGCGGTAGTTACCTTCTGGCCCGTAAATAGGTTAGTTAAAAGATTGCTTTAATCTGTAGTTGCGAATGCAAACGTATCAGCAATTTCATCCAAAGTTTGGAATAGTACTTCTGGATTATCCTCGGTAACCAAGACCTGACGATAAGGCTTAAAGTTTTGTATCCCCTTAAAATAGTTGGCGTAATGCCTGCGCATTTCAACCACTCCAAGCGTGTCTCCTTTCCAGTCTAAAGAGCGTTGCAAATGGTACCGTACTGCCTCTACTTTTTCCGCAAGTTGAGGTTCGGGAATAACCTTTCCGTTAAAAATGTATTCCTTTATCTGATTAAAGATCCATGGATTTCCGATCGAAGCTCGCCCTATCATGATTCCATCCACCCCAAATTTATTTTTGTATTCTAGGGCTTTTTCAGGAGTATCAATATCCCCATTTCCAAAAACGGGAATATTCATTCGAGGATTTTCTTTAACCTCGCGAATTAGCGACCAATCGGCTTCGCCTTTATACATCTGGGCACGGGTTCTTCCGTGTATGCTTATTGCCTGAATTCCCACGTCTTGCAATCGTTCTGCAACCTCTACAATATGCTTAGAGTTTTCATCCCAGCCTAAGCGGGTTTTAACCGTAACGGGAAGCTTACAGCGTTTTACAATTTCCGCTGTCATGCTAACCATTTTTGGAATATCCTTAAGAATACCCGCGCCGGCACCTTTACAAGCCACTTTTTTAACAGGGCAACCGTAGTTAATATCTATTATGTCGGGATTACTTGCTTCGGTAATTTCCGCTGCCTTGATCATGGAGTCTATTTCAGATCCAAATATTTGAATACCAATAGGTCTTTCGTATTCATATATATCTAGTTTCTGAACGCTTTTAGCGGCGTCCCTAATCAATCCTTCCGATGAAATAAACTCGGTATACATTAAGTCTGCACCGTGTTTCTTGCACAAGGCTCTAAATGGAGGGTCGCTAACGTCTTCCATGGGAGCCAGTAGCAGGGGAAACTCTCCCAAGTTTATATTTCCGATCTTTACCACGGTGCAAAAATACCAAATAGTTAAAGATGGTCACATTCTTTATTCGAAGCCTAAGCCCCTTACAACGGATTTTCTTTTTAATTGGCATTGCCTTCCTTGTGGGAGGGGTCACTTCAATATTGGGGGTAAACCTGTTAAAAGTTCTTTATGGGCTTAGTCTACCGCAGGATTATGAAATGCTAAAAGATTACGATAAGCCCTGGATTGTAGGAGCAAATAAGTTCTTATTATTTACTCAACATTTGGGTTTTATGGTCTTACCCGGTTTTATCCTGGTGTACTTATCAGGTACCAAAAACTTGATTTTAAGCTCACCAAAACGCAATCTTTTAATTGCGGCTGTAGCCCTTGGTTTGGTTTTATATCCTGCTGTTACTTTCTTATCCTATATAAATCAACAAATACCACTCTCGGAGTCATTGTTAGAAATGGAGAAGAGTGCGGGGCTTTTCACAATGGCGATCGTTCGTGCCCCGGATTTGGCAACCCTTTGTGTTAATTTATTCCTGGTAGCCCTAGTTCCTGCGGTGGGTGAAGAATTGGTTTTCCGAGGGATCCTTCAGCGCGAAATACACTTATTTACCAAAAATGGCTGGACTGCTGTTGTATTAAGCGCGTTTATTTTTTCAGCGCTACATATGCAATTTGGTGGGTTCATTCCTCGCTTTGTTTTGGGCCTGGTTTTGGGATGGATTTTCCTTAGAACTGGTAATTTGGTTCTGTCTATGGCTATGCACTTTGCCAACAATGCCTTAGCCTTATTTTTAGTGCATTGGCTGCAGCCCAGCACAGCTGATGTAAACGAGTTTGACATACCCGACTACGATCTTGGAAGTATTGTGCTAACAGTGGGATCCTTTGCGCTTGGTGGCTTAATAATTTATTGGTTGAATAAAAAGAGCGCGCGCGCGATGGAACCCATTATAGTTGAGGTACCAGTTACTGCGGATGAGGAGGAAAAGGAAGATTAAAGGATTACTTATTTTTTGGATATAAAAAAACCCCAAAGCATTTGCTTCGGGGTTTTTAGTATGATAGGTTTAGAACACTTATTTAGTTCTAGCTCTTTCGTGAGTTGAGTAGTTAAGCTTAAGGGCTTGTACCTTTCTTAAAGCCTGTTTTACATCGGTTACAATCTTCATTTTGGTTTGTTTATCAACCTTTAATGAAGTTGTAATTAATGGAACCTCTTGTTCGTCTCTTTGAGATCTGTTGTCTTCGATAAAAGTTCCGATATCAGAAACTTCAGCAAAAACGTCGTTTAGCTGAATTTTTGGTTCTGTACCGTATCTTTTATCGGTTGGAGGTCCAATATAGATGTAATCTACAAGGGCTTTGTTTTCTAAACGCTCAATTTCAGATGCTTGAGGTTTATCCACCTTTACCTTTAATTCTACTTCACGCATTACCGTGGTAACCATAAAGAAGAAAAGAAGCATGAATACAATATCCGGAAGCGAAGCAGTGGATATTGCTGGTTGAGATTTAGAACCTTGTTTTTTAAACTTTGCCATAATATCTCTTAGTTTCCTGTGTCTTTTGGTTCTGCCTCTGAAATACGTTGTGGGTAAACTGCTCTAATCGCTAAGATTTTAGCTTTTTCATCGTCTCCACCATTAGCATCAAGTTCGCTGTATGGTTTTCCAAACTTTTCCATTGACAACTCGTCTCTCAACTGGTTAACGGCACTTTGAAGTTCGTTTTGAACTTGGATGTACATATCGTACGATGTACCGTTATCGTTTTGCAATGAAATAATTGCTGAACCTGGAAGTTCTCTATACTCTCCTATAAGTTCAACTGTTTGTAGTTTGTTTTCCCATTTCTCAAGGTCTTTTTTAAGATCCTTTCGATCTGGAGCTTGAGCAATGAAAGATTTGATTTGAGCAATTTGCTGGTTACACAAAGCCTTAGTGATTCTTTCTTTTTGAGGAAGTTTATCACTGTTAGTAGGATTGGTTAAGAACTCGATAGCTCCATCCTTCAGATTGGAAATAGCCATAAGTTCACCTTCTACCAACAATTGGTCGTTTGCGTTTACCAGAACCTCATAAACGTTTTTCTCTTTTACAATGGGTGGATCTTCTACCTCCTCATCAAGTGGTGGAGGTAAAAGACGTAGGATACCCGTATCCTGATCCATTGTAGTAGTTACAAGGAAGAATATCAACAAAAGAAAGGCAATGTCGGCCATAGAACCGGCATTAATCTCTGGTGTTTCTCTTGTTCTTCTTGACATAAAAGTCTATTTAAAAAGTTTACTTACTTCTGCGTAAACAATAGATCCAACCGCACCAATTAAAAGGATATAGAAAGCTACAATTCCACCTCCTACCATTTTAACGGTACCTTCAGATACTTGTTGTTTAATGGCTGGAATGTCGCTAGAAGCTGTTGCATAAGCAATAAGAATAATTGCAGCAAAAACTCCAAGAGAAATAATTCCAGTTTTGTTGTTCTTGATATTCGTAAGGAAAAGGTAGATACCAAATCCCAACGCAGCGATAGCACTAGCGGCTAAAGCAACATAGGTTAAGGTCAATGCAGATCCAACCATGCCATCGTTACCCCCTAGTATCATCAATACGAAGATGATACCAAGTGCGATAATTCCGATTTTGGCAACGTTGAGTGCAAGACCGATTTTATTCTCCTCCATAGTGGAAATTATTTTTTAGAAGTTAGCTCGTGCTTAACTAGAATGTCTACTAAAGAAATTGAAGCATCTTCCATATTGTTAACGATGCTGTCAACTTTAGCTACGATGTAGTTGTAGAAAATTTGTAGGATAATGGCTACAATAAGACCGAATACAGTAGTAAGAAGTGCTACTTTAATACCATCGGCAACAATCGCAGGTGAAATGTTGTTCTCAGCAGCAATCGCGTCGAATGCACCAATCATACCAATTACCGTACCCATGAATCCTAACATAGGAGCAAGAGCGATAAATAATTGAATCCAAGAAATTCCTTTTTCAAGTAATCCCATTTGTACACCACCGTAGGCGATAACTGATTTTTCAACCATTTCTACACCTTCGTCAGAACGAGAAAGTCCTTGGTAGAAAATGCTCGCGATAGGTCCTTTCGTGCTTCTACAAACTTCTTTTGCAGCTTCTACACCACCGCTTGCTAATGCATCCTCGATATCAGAAAGTAATTTCTGAGTATTGGTGGTAGACATGTTTAGGTAAATGATTCTTTCGATACAAATCGCTAAACCTAAAATTAAACACACCAATACGATAGCCATAAATCCAGGACCACCCTCGATGAATTTTTCTTTAAGAACTTGGTGAATTCCAGTAGTTTTTTCTTCTGGAGCCACATCTTCTTCTGTAATTCCAGCAGTTTCTTCTACTACAGGCTCTTCTTCAACTGCAGTTTCCTCCATTGCAGCGCTGTCGGCAGCCATTTCATCTTGCATACCTTCTGCTTGTGCTTCGGTTGCAGTTTCACTAGACTCCTGAGCGAACATCATCGAAGGAGCTCCGACAAGGAACATGGCACTTAGAGCCAATACTGATACTAACTTTTTCATAACCAGTTGAGTTGGGTTTTCTGTTTTTGCTTTTTTGTTGTTAAAATGGCGGAGAGAGAGGGATTCGAACCCTCGATACCCTTTAGAGGTATACACACTTTCCAGGCGTGCGCCTTCGACCACTCGGCCACCTCTCCGTGTATGTTTTATTTATAAAAGAACGTTTTTAGAGGGGTGCAAAATACAAAAATTCTATTTGGACAAAAAAATATTGCAATCCCTTGAACTGCTTGTAATTACTAGGGAGAATTGCGAAAGTTGAATTTATCCAATCGCTTGTTCCCCTGCCCAATTTCCTTTAAACTTTTGCCCTGCCTCTTTTGCGTTTTCACTAGATCCTAGCGCTAGCATGATCTTAGTTAAACTTGCTTCGAACGTTAAGTCCTCCGTACTTATTGCGTTTAATGCTTTTAATCCGGCACCACTTTCATACTTTTCTAAGAATACCGAACCCAAAACGCATTGCGAAGAAACTAGTAATAGTTTTTCCGCATCCACCCATTTTTGTAGGACACTTCGCAATTGCTGGTGCTTTCCAATGTTTCCAGAGCCATATCCCTCAATTATAATGGCATCCGACAAATCAGCCTCCAGCAAGTGATCTATTATCCTAGCATCAAACCCAGGATAAAGCTTAAACGAGCTTACCCTATTCGAAAAACGGGTCGCAAGTTCTAGATTTCCAAATCGCTGGGTGTCTATATATGGATAGTTGTAGGTAATTTTCACACCGGCTTCAGCTAGTGCAGGATAATTGGGACTTTTAAAAGCATCAAAATGCTCGGTGCTCAACTTCGAAGATCGATTTCCTCTCAGTAATTTGTATTCAAAATAGATACATACCTCGGGCACAACGGGCTTTCCATTTTCCTTGGCAGCAGCTATTTCAACCGCGCTAATTATGTTCTCTTTTCCATCGGTTCTCAATGTCCCTATTGGTAATTGGGACCCCGTTAAAATTACCGGTTTAGAAAGGTTTTTAAGCATAAAACTTAAAGCCGAAGCCGTGTAAGCCATGGTGTCGGTTCCGTGTAGAATTACAAATCCGTCGTAGTCTTGATATAACTCCTCAACCTTTTCCGCTAATATTACCCAATGATGGGGCTGCATATCCGATGAATCTATGGGTTCCCATAGTTGATAAAAGGAAATATCGACTTCTAGCTTTTTTAATTCCGGTATCTGATCGAATAAATGACCAAAATCTACGGGTACCAGCCGCTTGCTTAGGCTGTCCTCCGACATACCTATAGTTCCCCCAGTATAAAGCAGTGCTATTTTAGATGTCATTGTTAAATACTTTGGGGAACATTCGTTTAATGTTATTTGTGCTTATTTCAGCAATTTCTTCTTCCGAGCACAGGTACAAATCTGCAAGTTTCTGGGCAATTAGCGGAATATATTCTGGGCTATTTCTTTTCCCTCTATGCGGGTGAGGGGTTAAATAGGGACTGTCTGTTTCTACTACCAGTTTTTCTTTCGGTACAAATTCGGTTAGTGTAGCGCCGAGCTTGCTGTTTTTAAAGGTTACCACGCCGCCAATTCCCAGAATAAAATTGGGATAACTTAATGCTTTCTGCGCCTGTTCTTTATTTCCAGAAAAACAATGGAAAACTCCCTTGAGCTTGGAAGTGTCAATTTCATCTAAACATTCGAAAACCTCATTAAAGGAGTCGCGAACGTGTATGGCAATAGGCAAATCTAGGTCTATGGCCCAATTGCATTGTTCTTTAAAAGCAATCTTTTGCTCATTCAACGTGCTTTTATCCCAATAAAGGTCTATTCCAATTTCACCAACACCAACGTATTGGTCTAGATTCTGGTACAATAAATTCTTGTGGAAGTCTAGCTCGTTTCTGAAATTTTCTTTCACAGAACACGGATGCAGCCCCATCATTGGAAAGCAATTTTCTGGGTAGCGATTGGATAATTCGTGCATTGGATTTACCGAATCGCGGTCTATGTTGGGAAGTATTATTTTCTTTACACCACTTTTAATTGCAGCCTCTAGAACTTGATCGCGGTCTTCGTTAAATTGATCTGCGTATAAATGGCAATGGCTATCTACAAGAATCATGGGCGCAAAGGTATATACTTGGATAGATGATGTCGTTAAATAAAGTGCTTTTTATAAGGTTTAGTTCTATAGGAGATATCGTATTAACGAGCCCTGTAGTTCGTTGCTTCAGTAAAGCATATCCAAATTGCGAAATTCATTTTCTTACTAAAAAATCTTTTTCGGGTATTGTAAAAGCTAACCCGTTTGTTCATCAAGTATATACTTGGGAGGATGTGGTGGATAAAATTTCCATCCTAAAAAAAGAGGGTTACGATGCTGTAATTGATTTGCATAAAAATGTAAGATCATCATTGGTAAAGCGCGAGCTTAAGGCTAAATCTTTCACCTTCGATAAATTAAATTACAAGAAGTGGCTATACGTTAACTTTAAAAAGGACGTAATGCCAGATGTTCATATTGTCGATAGATATTTTTCGGGATTAAAAAAGTTAGGCCTCGAGTACGATGGTTTGGGACTGGACTACTATTATGGAAATTCAATTGAAAATACTACGCCCGTTGTTGATGGGGAATATACCGTTTTGGTACTTGGAGCCGCGCATTACACCAAGCAAATTCCCGATGAAAAGGTAAATGAGCTATTACATTCCGCCAAGAGAAAGGTAGTTCTGTTAGGAGGTAAGGCAGAGGCCGACAAAGGGAAGCAGATTGCAGAGAACAATCAGGATGTGAAAAATCTTGCTGGAAAATTGAGTTTAGATGAAAGTGCCAGGGTTATAGAAATGGCGCACTCGGTAATAAGCTCTGATACGGGTATGATGCATATTGCAGCTGCATTTAAAAAGAAGATGGCCGTATTGTGGGGGAATACTACTCCAAAATTGGGAATGTACCCTTTTGGTTACGAGGGTTATCAGAATTTTGAGGTTGACGATTTAAAATGTAGGCCGTGCTCCAAAATTGGAAAAAAGAAATGCCCCAAAAAGCATTTTAAATGCATGTTGGGGCAAGACGTGAATGGTATATGGGATTATTTAGCCTGATTTCCTTCTGAGAAAAATAGTGCTTTTAATTCCGTAGCCTTTTCTGGGTTTAATTTCCCCGCTAAAATTAAGCTCAATTGCTTTCTTCTTAATGCGGCTTTGTGTCTTTCCTTTTCCAAGTCTGTTTCCGGTACTAATTCGGGAACTTCAATGGTAGATCCGTGTTGGTCGACAGCAACAAAGTTGTAAATTCCAGTGGCGCATTTTTTGCGCTCATTATTTCCAATTCCATCGGTAAAAACGTCAATAACCACCTCCATCGAAGAGCTGAAAGAGCGGCTCACTTTTGCTTCGAGTGTAACTACGTCGGCAAGTTTAATGGGGTGGTTAAAAGAAACATTACCTACTGATGCGGTAACTACTACCCGTCTGCAAAATCTGCCTGCTGCAATGGCGGCACAATTATCCATCCATGCCAACAACTGTCCACCAAATAAATTTCCGAGGGTATTGGTGTCGTTAGGTAAAACAATTTTAGATGTTATTACTAAAGTGTCTTTAGCTAGAATTTTCTTTTTCAAAAGCAGTATTTTCGGCAAAAATACCCCTTTTTAAATGGATTTTACCGCATTTAAAGCATTGCATTTGGTTTTTATGGTTTCTTGGTTCGCTGGTTTGTTTTATATGCCAAGGCTTTTCGTTTACCATGCCGAGGCGAGTAAAAAGGATAACCCAGAGCGCGATATCCTTTGCAATCAGTTTAAAATAATGCAGCGTCGTTTGTGGTACATTATCACTTGGCCAGCGTGTATTCTCACCTTAGTATTTGGGATCTCTATGCTAGTAGCAAATCCTGCTTACTTGCAATTGGCTTGGATGCATTTAAAGCTTGCTTTTGTTTTTGGCCTTTTTCTATATCACCTAAGCTGTGGCCGGTACTTTAGAAAGTTTCAGAAGGATATTATCCCTGGGAGTAGTTTGTTATTTAGAATGTGGAATGAAATAGCCACCATTCTTTTAATCGCCATTGTTTTTGTGGTAGTGTACAAGGACCTTTTTAATTGGATTTGGGGAGTAGCTGGAATTCTTGGAGTAGCAGTTTTACTAACCTTGAGTATTATGGCTTACAAAAAGAAAAGGCAAAAAAAAGAGTCTGAAAATTCAGACTCTTAAATATTGCTTAGGCTTTTACGAACCACGGATTTACTCCTAGTTCCTGTTTGGCCCGTTTAATTTCTTTTTTCAGTTCTGCCTTGGTTTCAAATTTTCCTATGCAAACGCGGTAAAGGCCGTGTTTAAATTCAGAAATAAAAGCTTCGAAACCTTGATTGGTGAAATTTTCAACAGCCTTGTTGGCATTGCCCAAATCTTTAAAACAACCGCCAATTAGTTGGTATCTGTAGTTAATTTCTACTTTTTCTTCAGGTAGGCGAACTGGTAATTTCAGCTCATTTAAGCTTAGCACTTTAAATCCTTTTCCAGAGTATTTAAAGTTCTTAACCGCAATGGCTTCTTCGGTATTTTTTATTTCAGTTGGATTGTATCTTCTTGCCTTGTAGGTAGCTTGTTCTTTGCCCCAATCTCCAAACTTGGCAAGTTGCATTCCGTTGTTAATATCTTGTTGAAACCAGAATCCAGCACCAATAACCGCAGGTAATGCTAAAGAGGCTGCAATTTTTGCCCAGTTTCTACTCTTGGCACCAGCTATTTTAACCTTCTTCTTGGCTTTAAGATCGATTACTCCTGCAGGTAACTGTACTTCTGTAAGACCGATTTCTCTTTCAACTAAAGAATCTTCGGTAGGACATTTTTTAAACGAAATCTCTTGATTTTCATTCAAGTATACTTCTCCCAATCCTGGGAAAAGAATAGTTCTTCCGGCTTGTAAATGCTTAAAAACAGTTTCGCATTCGTGCTGAACCAAGTTCTTTGCAATGCTGTATTCGAGATCGAAGTACCTGGCAATTGTTTGCGCCAAAATACCTTTGTCGTCCGTAAGATTGTTAATAAAACTAAGCTCCTGTCCTGGTGGGATAATTCGCTGCTCTTCCTTAGAAATACGAGCGGGGGTAGTGGAAACCACCAATTTACCCACCTTGGGGATTACTACTTCTTGGTTCTGAAGTAATAATGAAGCAATTTGTTTTTCGTATCTGTAGCGTACCATCACTGCTAAGTTAAGTAAAGCCGCCCTTGGATGCCTCAGGATTTTATCAACGCGTGTTTATAACAAGCTATTCACAACTTGTTAATATCTTCTGGAGTGTCGATGCCTTGAGACCGGTAGGTGGTTAATTCAACGCCAATATTAAAACTATTATCCAACCAACGCAATTGTTCAAGGCTTTCGTTTTGCTCCAATTTGCTAGGTTGTAGCTTTCTTAACTCCTCAATTACTTCCTTTTTAAAGGCATAAATTCCTATATGCTGGTAAAATTCACTCGAAGCTTTGTCTCGGTAGAAGGGAATAGGGGATCTGGAGAAGTAAAGTGCTTGCTGCTGTTTATTAAAAACAACCTTTACGGTATTAGAATTTTGGTATTCTGAAGGTTCGTTGGCTTTTCGAGCAAGGGTGCCAATCGGCATGGGGTTTTGCTCCATAAAATCTATTAGGCTATCAATAGCTTCGGGAGCGAGCTTGGGTTCATCGCCTTGCACGTTCACCAAAAGGTCAAAATCTGCATTAAGATAATCGTAAACCTCAAAGCATCTATCTGTTCCAGAGGGGTGGTTAGCATTGGTAAGCATTGCTTCGCCACCAAAATCTTTTACGTGATTTAGAATTCTTTCGTCGTCTGTAGCTACGATAATTGCGTTAGATTTTTTACTTTTCTGTACCTGCCGATACACTCTTTCTATCATAGATACCCCATCGATAAGTACCAAAGGCTTACCTGGAAATCTCGTAGAGGCATAACGAGCAGGAATAACTGTGAGCGTTTTCATGCAGCAAAGAAAAAGTAATTTTTATGGTGGATACCAATGTTATTACGCTGGCTTTGTCTAAACAGGTAGGGGTAGGACCAATTCAAGCCAAAAAAATATGGAACCTTTTTCGGGAGGATATTCATGAAATTTTAGAATTCGAAAACAAGAATTTCCTTGTTAAGGACGAAATGGAAATAAGATTGCCCAAGGGATTAAAACTGGGCTTGAAAGCCCTTTTTCCTCAGGTATTTGAACAACTAGAGTTAGCCGAGAAAAATGCGGTTACCATCATTAATATTGGCGAATCTGTTTATCCAGTCAAGCTTAAATATTGTGCAGATGCTCCATTAAATCTTTTTGTAAAAGGCCGGGTTGAGGCCTTAAACCAAAGACATAATATTGCGGTTGTTGGAACCAGAAGGGCAACAAGCTATGGCAAGGATATGGCGAACAAATTTGTTGGGCGTTTTGCAAGTGTTCCATCATGCATCATAAGTGGGTTGGCACATGGCATTGATACGGCGGCACATAAATCGGCTTTGGAAAATAAACTGGTCACCGGGGCGGTGTTAGGCCATGGATTCCACCTTATGTATCCAAGTGCAAACAAAAAGCTGGCTGCAGAAATTGTGCATCAAGGTGGATTCCTTTTGAGTGAGTATTGGTTTAACAGCCCCACAGATCCTAAAAATTTTACCCGCAGAAATAGAATAGTGGCCGGTATGTCGGATGCAATTCTTGTGGTAGAAACAGGCGTTAAAGGAGGGTCTATGGTTACCGCAAGTTATGCGCAGCAGTATAATCGAGATGTTTATTGTGTTCCAGGAAGAATAGGAGATACGCTCTCCGAAGGTTGCCACGAACTGATAAAACATCAATTGGCTTATTTGGTTACCTCACCCGACCAAATAATTAACGATTTAGGCTGGAGTTCTAAGGCAAATTCCAGTCAGGGCGCCCAAACTACATTGCTTATAGAAAATCGTTTTCAGGATGTGTACGGGCAACTCGAAAAACCAGTAGGTATAGATGAGCTTTGTCTTCGCATGAATAAAAGGCAAAGCGAGGTTAATGCTTTACTCACCGAAATGGAGTTAGATGGGTTGGTGCGTATCCTCCCAGGGAAAAGGGTTGAAAGGGTTTGAAAGACTCTATCGGAAAAGGCTATCCGTCCTATCAAAAAAAAATTACTTTTGCGCCAACAAATTGCATGAATTTATATGTCTGCTTATCACACTGCTATTGAGCAATTTATGGCTTCTGTAGCCGCAAAGAACCCAAACGAGCCTGAGTTTTTACAGGCAGTTGAGGAAGTTGCTGAAACGGTAATCCCTTTTATTGAGGAGAACCCTAAGTACAAGAAAGCCAAAATTCTTGAGCGAATCGCTGAGCCTGAGAGAGTTATCATGTTCAGAGTGCCATGGATTAACGACCAAGGAGAGGTTGAGATTAATCGTGGATACAGGATTCAAATGAACTCTGCTATCGGGCCATACAAAGGTGGATTGCGTTTCCATCCTTCTGTAAACTTATCTATTCTTAAGTTTTTGGCTTTTGAGCAGGTGTTTAAAAACTCCCTTACAACACTTCCTATTGGTGGTGGAAAAGGTGGTTCTGATTTCGATCCAAAAGGAAAGAGCGATAACGAAGTAATGCGCTTCTGTCAGTCGTTCATGACTGAGCTATCTAAACACATTGGAGCCGATACAGATGTTCCTGCTGGTGATATTGGTGTTGGTGGAAGAGAAATTGGATATATGTACGGCCAGTACAAGCGTCTTAGAAATGAGTTTACCGGTGTACTTACTGGAAAAGGAATTGAGTACGGAGGTTCATTAATCCGTCCAGAAGCTACTGGTTACGGATGTGTGTACTTTGCCGCTAACATGCTAGATAAAGCAGGTCATTCTTTTAAAGGAAAAACCGTTGCAATCTCTGGTTCTGGAAATGTAGCTCAATTTGCCTGCGAAAAGGTGAATGAGTTAGGTGGAAAAGTAGTAACCATGAGCGATAGCTCTGGATTTATTTACGACACCAACGGAATAGATGGCGAGAAGCTTGAGTTTATCATGGAGCTTAAGAATGTTAAGCGTGGTAGAATTAAGGAGTATGCCGACAAGTATGGTTGTGAGTTCCACGAGGGAAGACCGTGGTCTGTAAACGTAGACATTGCACTTCCTTGTGCTACTCAAAACGAGTTAAATGAAGAAGAAGCAAAGCAATTAGTGGCTAACAAGCTATTAGCAGTTGCCGAAGGAGCAAACATGCCATGTACGCCAGAGGCAGTTGAAGTATTCCAGAAAAGCGGAGTTCTTTATGCTCCAGGAAAAGCTTCTAATGCAGGAGGTGTTGCAACTTCAGCGTTAGAAATGTCTCAAAACTCACTTCGTTTATCTTGGACTAGAGAAGAGGTAGATGCGAAGCTTAAAGGCATTATGAAGTCTATTCACGAGGCTTGTGTTAAGTACGGTGAAACCGACAATGGAGTGGATTACGTAAAAGGTGCAAACATTGCTGGATTTGTTAAAGTAGCAGATTCTATGTTAGCACAAGGATACGTTTAGTAGTCCTTCAACATATTCAGAAAAGCCTCACCCAACCGGTGGGGCTTTTTAATTTTATTTTTTCCCAAAAGAATCTCCTTATTTTCGCTCCTCAAATTTTATCGACTATGCATAAGTATTTGGTTTTAATAGCCATGTTATTCACCTTTTCGCTGCAGGCTCAGGAAAAGGAAAGTATAACAAACTATTTGTCTAATGCCATGGAAATGTACAACCAGCAGGGAATGTCTGTTGCGGTTGTAAAAGATGGAAAAGTAGATTACGCGCAGGCATTTGGTTATGCCCACATCGATAATAAAACCAGTGTAGATGTAAATACTGTGTTTGAATTAGCCTCTTTGAGTAAGGCTTTTACGGCAGCGTCGGTAGGGATTTTGGTAGATAATGGTCTGGTAAAGTGGGATGATAAGGTAAAAGATCATCTTCCAGATTTTAAAATGTACGACCCCTATGTTGAAGAGAATTTTTTAGTTGAAGATCTTCTTTGTCATAGAAATGGGTACAACACTTTCGACGGTGATTTGCTTTGGTACGGAACCAATTATTCGGCCAAAGAAATAGCTGAAAGATTTTCGAAATTGGCACCGAAGCATGGATTTAGAACCGAGTATGGGTACTCAAATCTTAACTTCGTTAATGCCGGACTATTGATAGAAAAACTATCTGGGCAGAGCTGGGCAGATTTTATTCAGGACAGCATTTTAACTCCTCTGGGAATGGAGAACTCCTACACCAAGTTGGAATATTTTAAAGCGCAGAGAAATAAGGCTCATCCGCATGTAAAAGGTCGCCCAATAGCATATCAAAACTTCGATAATTGCGTGGGAGCTGTGGGAGTAAGGTCAAATGTGTTAGACCTTGCTAAATGGGCTAATATGTGGCTAAACAAGGGGATGTTACCAGATAGCACGGCGTTGCTTTCTCCAGCTACAGTAAACAAGATTTTTCAATTGCATACGCCACAGCCAATCTCCGAGGGTGATATTAACAACAATATTCTTTTCAAGGGTGCTGCTTTGGGGTGGTTTGTTACCATGTACAACGATCATCGTATCCTAAAACATTCAGGAGGTTTGCCTGGTTTTATCCTCAATTTAGCGTTGCTTCCAGAGGAAAAATTGGCGGTTGTAGTGCTTACTAATAGTGAAACCATTTTGCCTTTTGCAACAACAAATTACTTGTTAGATGCCTATACCATCGGAAATGTTGAAGATTGGGCTGCAAAGTATCTGCCATTCCAGAAGAAAAGAGAAGAAACCCAGGTTAAATACAAGCAATTAGTACAAGGGGTCCCTCAGAAATTCCCACATATTGCTGCCCTGGGTACCTACGAGGATGTGATGTATGGAAAAGCGACTATAGCTTTAAATAAAAATGGCGAGCCCCAGTTAACTTTAAATCCCGCTGCCGATTTGTTTACAGGGGAATTGAAGCATTTAAGTGGAGCGAGTTACGAAGTGAAATTTAACGACCCATTCCTTCCGGCAGGAAGAGTGCATTTTAAAACCGATAAAACCGGAGTGCCTATTTCATTTGAAATTGAGCTTCCCAACCCGGATTTTCATTTTTACAATTTGAACTTTAAAAAGAAAAAATAGCCATGTACGGAAAAATACAAGAGTACCTACAAAACGAATTAGCGCAAACAAAAGAGGCCGGTTTATACAAGGCAGAGCGCATTATTTCTTCACCACAGGATGCCGAGGTAAAGCTAAAAAGTGGCGACGATGTAATTATTATGTGTGCGAACAACTATTTAGGTTTGTCTTCGCACCCTGATGTAATAAAGGCTGCACACGATACTTTAGATACCCATGGATTTGGAATGTCTTCGGTTCGTTTTATTTGTGGAACCCAGGATATCCATAAAGAATTAGAGGCAAAAATTGCTAAGTTTTACGGAACCGAGGACACCATACTTTATGCAGCGGCATTCGATGCCAATGGAGGTGTTTTCGAGCCACTTTTTTCCAAAGAAGATGCCATTATTTCCGATGAGTTAAATCACGCTTCAATCATAGATGGGGTAAGACTTTGTAAGGCGCAACGTTACCGTTACAAGCACTCGGATATGGCAGACTTGGAGGAGCAATTAAAAGCAGCTCAGGCGCAGCGTTTTAGAATAATTGTTACCGATGGGGTTTTCTCTATGGATGGAGACATTGCTAAGTTGGATCAGATTTGCGATTTAGCAGATAAGTACGACGCCTTGGTAATGATAGATGAGTGCCATGCAGCCGGTTTTATTGGTAAAACGGGTAGAGGTACTGCAGAATATTGCAATGTCATGGACAGGGTGGATATTATCACCGGTACCTTGGGAAAAGCCCTAGGTGGAGCAATGGGGGGGTACACTACCGCGAAGAAAGAAGTGATAGAAATTCTTCGTCAGCGCTCTAGACCTTATTTATTTTCAAATTCTTTGGCACCAAGCATCGTTGGAGCAGCAAATAAGGTTTTCGATATCCTTTCTGAGAGTACGGAGTTAAGAGATAAGCTAGAGGCGAACACCAAGTATTTTAAGGAAAAATTATTGGCGGCTGGATTTGATATCGTACCAGGCGACTCGCCTATTGTTCCAGTAATGCTATACGATGCACCTCTTGCCCAAAAGTTTGCAGAAAAATTATTGGAAAAAGGAGTTTATGCGGTAGGATTTTTCTATCCAGTAGTTCCAAAAGGAAAAGCAAGAATTAGAACGCAATTATCCGCTGCACATACTACAGAGCAACTGGATAAGGCGGTAGCAGCATTTATATCTGTAGGACAGGAACTTGGGGTAATTAACAAATAAATGTTCACAGTTTTGTGGAATTATAAAATTGCTTTACATTTGCACCCCATTTTGTGAAGATAGATTAAAACAACAGATCGTGGATACGTTAAGTTATAAGACCATTTCGGCCAATAAGGAAACCGTTAATAAAGAATGGTTATTGGTAGATGCAGAGAATGAGACTTTAGGGAGATTGGCAAGTAAGGTTGCTAAACTTATCCGTGGAAAGCACAAAACAAACTTTACTCCACACGTAGACTGTGGAGATAATGTTGTGGTTATCAACGCCGAGAAGATCAGACTTTCAGGAAATAAGATGGATGATAAGTCATACATCAGTCACTCTGGGTACCCAGGAGGTCAGAAAGAAGTTTCTGTAAAGTCGTTATTAGCCAAGAAGCCTGAGGCTGTGGTAGAGAAAGCGGTAAAAGGAATGTTACCTAAGAATAAATTAGGAGCAAAGCTTTTCAACAACTTGTTTGTGTACGCTGGAGCTGCTCATAAGCAAGAGGCTCAAAAGCCAAAAGCAATAAACCTAAACGATATTAAGTAGTAGGTATGGAAGTTATCAATACAATTGGTAGAAGAAAGGCGGCAGTTGCCCGCATTATTTTAAAGGAGGGAAGTGGTGCCGTTACAGTTAACGGTAAGGATGTGAAAGAGTACTTTACAGTTCCTACTTTACTTTACAAAGTTAATCAGCCATTCGAACTAACCGAAACTACAGGTAAGTACGATGTGATTGTAAACGTAGCAGGTGGTGGTATTACTGGACAAGCAGAAGCAATCCGCCTTGGAATTTCTCGTGCATTAGTAGATGTTGATGCAGAGATGAAACCAGCACTTAAGGCTAAGAGCTTAATGACGCGTGACCCGAGAATGGTTGAGCGTAAGAAGCCAGGTCAGAAGAAAGCTCGTAAGAAATTCCAGTTCTCGAAACGTTAATTTTTACACAAACAATAATTTGTTTAGGATCCAAATGCCTCAGACCCATTGGTTACAATGGTTACTGGGGCATTGCTTAAGCAAGTAACTTAAGTCCAAAAGGAAGGTAAACACCATGGAAAACAAGAGATTTGAAGAAATGCTTCAAGCTGGCGTGCATTTCGGCCACTTAAAAAGAAAGTGGAATCCAGCAATGGCTCCTTACATCTTTGATGAGAAAAAAGGTATCCACGTAATCGATCTTAACAAAACATCAGCAAAGATTGATGAAGCAGGAGCTGCTCTTAAGCAGATTGCAAAATCTGGTAAGAAAATTCTTTTCGTAGCAACTAAAAAGCAAGCTAAGGAAATCGTTGCAGAAGCGGCTTCTTCGGTAAACATGCCATACGTAACCGAGCGTTGGTCTGGTGGTATGTTAACTAACTTTGCTACAGTTCGTAAGGCTATTAAGAAGATGTCTAACATCGACAAAATGGCTACAGACGGAACTTTTGATAACATCTCTAAAAGAGAGCGTCTTCAAATTACTCGTCAAAGAGAAAAACTAGAAAAGACTTTAGGATCTATTGCTGATCTAACACGTCTTCCATCTGCAATTTTCATTGTAGACATCAATAAAGAGCACATCGCAGTTGCAGAGGCTAAGCGTTTAGGTATTGTAACTTTTGCAATGGTTGATACGAACTCTAACCCTAACGAGGTTGATTTTGCTATCCCAGCAAATGATGATGCTTCTAAGTCTATCGAGACTATTACTTCTTACATGGTAGAATTCATTAAAGAAGGATTGTCTGAAAGAAAGGCTGATAAGGATAAGGCTGATAAAGCTAAAGAAGCTGAGGCAAAAGCCAAGGCAGATGCAAAAGCTGAGAAAGCTGAAGCTAAAGAAGCTAAAGAAGAAAAGAAAGAAGAAGTAACTTCTTCTGAAGAGAAGACTGAAGAGTCTAAATAATCACAAGATTTAAATTTTACATAAGATGGCGGTAAGTATCTCTGCTTCACAAGTAAACGAATTGCGCAAAAAGACCGGCGCTGGAATGATGGATTGCAAGAAAGCCCTAGTTGAGGCTGAAGGTGATCAAGCAAAAGCAATTGAGCTTTTACGTAAAAAAGGTCAAAAAGTAGCTGCTAAAAGAGAAGATAGAGAAGCAAGCGAAGGTGTTGTAGTTGGTGTTGGTACAGAAGACAACAAGTCTGGTGTTATCGTTGCTGTAAATTGCGAAACCGATTTCGTTGCTAAGAACGATGATTTCATCGGCTTAGCTAAGAAAATCCTTGATATCGCTGTAGCTAACAAGCCTGCAGATACTGCTGCTCTTAAAGCACTTCCTTTTGCAGATGGATTAAGCATCGAGGAAAAAATCACTGAGCAAACTGGTGTAATCGGAGAGAAAATTGATCTTTCTGCATACAAACTAGTTGAAGGTGAAACTGTTGTTGTATACAACCACCCAGGATATAAGTTAACTGCTGCTGTTGCACTTAACAAGGCAGGAGAAAACGTTATCGAAGCTGGTAAAGAAGTTGCAATGCAAGTTGCAGCTATGAACCCTCTAGCTTTAAACAAGGATGGTGTAGACCAAGAAGTTATCGCTAAGGAAGTTGAGATCGGTAAGGAAGAAGCTATTAAAGCTGGAAAGCCTGCTGAATTAGCTGAGAAAATTGCTCAAGGAAAACTTGGTAAATTCTTTAAAGAAAACACCTTGTTAGAGCAAGATTACATCTCTAACAACAAGCTTTCTGTACAGAAATATTTAGATCAGGTAGAAGGCGGTTTAACCGTTACTGCTTACGAAAGAGTTTCTATCGGAGGTTAATTACCTGAAACCACTTATTTGAAAAGAGAGAATGAAAATTCTCTCTTTTTTTTTGATTAATATTACGCCAAATTTTGCCCAATGAAGTATAAGCGAGTCCTGCTCAAACTCTCTGGAGAATCTCTGATGGGAGATAAACAATTCGGAATCGACCACGAACGCCTTAACCAATACGCTCAAGAAATTAAGGAGGTATTGTCTACTGGAGTTGAGATGGCCATTGTAATTGGAGGAGGAAATATCTTTAGAGGTATACAGGCTGCAGAAGGTGGTATGGATCGCGTCCAGGGTGATTATATGGGGATGCTTGCAACCATGATTAATAGCATGGCTTTGCAAAGTAAACTCGAAGAAAATGGGGTATATACCCGTTTGCTTTCTGCAATTAAAATGGAACAAATTGCCGAACCGTTTATTCGTAGAAAAGCAATTCGCCATTTAGAAAAAGGTAGAGTAGTAATTTTTGGAGCTGGTACAGGTAACCCATACTTTACTACCGATACCGCTGCTTCTTTAAGAGCTATTGAGATAGAAGCAGATGTTATTCTAAAAGGTACCCGTGTAGATGGAATTTATACGGCAGATCCAGAGAAAAATCCCGATGCGACCAAGTTCAACACCATTACGTTTAATGAGGTGTATGAGAAAGGGTTAAATGTTATGGATATGACAGCCTTTACCCTTTGTAATGAGAACAAATTGCCCATTATCGTATTTGATATGGACAAAGGCGGAAATTTATTGAAAGTACTAAACGGAGATAGTGTAGGAACCTTAGTTGAGTTTTAATCATGGAAGAATTAGAAGCAATATACCAAAAGGCCGAAGCGGCCATGTCTAAAGCCATTCAACATTTAGAAGACGAGTTACTTAAAATTAGAGCGGGGAAGGCTAACCCTTCAATGTTAAGCTCTGTACACGTAGACTATTATGGAACTATGACACCGGCTTCGCAGGTGGCTAATATCAGTACTCCAGATGCTAGAACTATAACCGTGCAGCCATGGGAAAAGCAAATGTTAGATCCTATTGGAACGGCTATAATCAATGCAAACCTTGGTTTTACTCCACAGAATAATGGTGACGTATTAATCATTTCTATCCCGCCATTAACCGAAGAAAGAAGAAAAGAATTGGTTAAAAAGGCAAGATCCGAAGCAGAACACGCCAAAGTGGGAATCAGAAATGCACGTAAAGATGCAAACGAAGCAATTAAAAAGCTTCAAAAAGACGGACTACCAGAGGATGCTGCTAAAGATGGAGAAGCACACATTCAAGAATTAACAAATACCTATTCCAACAAGGCCGATAAACATGTCGACCGCAAGGAAGAAGATATTATGAAGATATAAGGAAAGGGGCTGAGGCCCCTTTTTTTATTTTCTACAGGGGTTTTATTCACCACGAAGTTCTCAAAGTTGCACAAAGGAGGTGTGGTGTAATAAAATGGCCGACTTGCTATTCTATTTGAAATGGATGCTTCTACAGAACGAATTTTTTTTCTTTTTGGAGTAGAAATGTGAATTAAATCCAAAACCAGTTAGGTAACATTAAGCTAAATAATTACCCTCCGGATACCCAGTTTTAAGCTTGGTACATTAAAATTTAAGAGTAGCCCTAGTTTTAGGTTGGATAGTTTTAAGTAGGTCATTACCTGGGCCGTGTGGATGGGAGCAATTTTATCCACGGATTTCAATTCTATAATTAAAAGATCATTTACCATTAGATCTATTCGGTATCCAGCTTCAACCTTGACGCCTTCATAAATTACGGGTAGCGACTTTTGACGCTCTACCTTAAATCCTCTATCAATTAATTCATATTGTAAGCAAGCCTCATAGGCACTTTCTAAAAGTCCGGGACCTAATTCAGTATGTACTTTTAGGGCACTTTTAATAACATGGTAAGATAAAGCATTGGCATCCACAGCTTATATTAGGTACTAAAATCTCAAATACAAAACCATGTATTTTTCGCCAAAAAACTTTGTGCAACTTTGGGAACTTTGTGGTGACTAATCTGCGTACCTCTGAGTACCTCTGTGGTGAATAAACCTTTTTTATTTACCGCATAGTAATTCATCAATCTTGTTGTTTCCTTTTATTTTCCCTAATTGCGGCGTTTCGTAAATCTGGACTTGGAAAAAATCTTACGGGAAGGTTGAATTTAACTCTGACCAATTTGCCGTTTTTAACTCCTGGCTTCCATTTTCCCGACATACTTTTAACCACACGGATTGCCTCTGCATCCAAAACTGGTGAGATTCCTTTAGCAATTTCTATGTCTTTAATTATACCATTGGTGTCCACTTCAAAGATTACAAAAACGACTCCCTGTTCACCGTTAATCAGGGCCTCCTTTGGATAAATAATATTGTCTGATAAATATTCAAACATGGCACTATTTCCTCGTTTGAATTCTGGCAACCTGTCAACCGAAAGGTATTTTGCTTTCCTATATTTTTTGGCATCCCTATTAGCATTTTGGGCAAAACTTACTTGGCAAAAAATGGTTGTGCAAAGCAGGAGTAAAAAATATTTCATGTGCTGCATTAGTTGGTTATGGACATTGAAAGTTCGCAAGTTAATTTTTTGGATATCACTTTGGGGGCATTTCACTGCGAATTTGAATCCAAAATCTCAGCCAAACTTTGAGTACCTCTGTGGTGAATTTTATAGTCTTGATTGGTAATTTTCTTAATTCCACACCTTACTTCCCTCGCTACAATTCGCACAGATATCGATATGCTTTCGGCCTTTTAGGACTTTACTCCTAAAGTTTTGGTAAGGTTTGTTTTTCCACACCTTATCAAAGGCTACTCCATTTAGTTTACCCATTTTGTAATCTGCATCCTTGTCGAAACAGCAGGGCACTACATGTCCATCCCAGGTTAAGACACTGCTTTGCCACAAACGCCAGCAGAAATTTGGGAGTTTATTGTTGATGGCGAACTTTCCATTATCCAGCTTCTTGTAGCGTGAGTAGCGCTCCGAATTGGGCATAAGTGGGTGGCCATTTTCGTAATCGTAAAATTGAGCGGTTTTAAATTTTATTTCATCCACGCCATATTCCTTGGCCAATTTTTTTGCCTCTGGTATTTGCTTTTCATTACTACTGAAAACTACCATTTGCCAGCTTATGATTGGATAGGAGGATTTTAATCTCGATTTCGCTTCCACCAAATTTTTGGTTCCCTCTAAAACCTTTGCCAAAACCCCATGTACTCGATATTGCTCATAGCTTTCTTGGGTAATGCCGTCGATGGAGACAATTATTTTACGCAAACCTGCCTTTATTAATTCCTCAGCTTTTTGCGGGGTTATAAAATGGGCATTCGAAGAAATGGAGGTGAATATTCCCGCATTATCTGCCATGGAAATGGCTTGGGCTAAATTGGGGTGAATCAATGGCTCTCCTTGGAAATAGAAATTGACGTACATGGCTTTCTTTTTAATTTGAGGGAGCCATTTTTCCAACTCTTCCAACTTCAGGTTTCCGGTGTTTCGAGTAAATTTTTTAAGTCCGCTTGGACATTCGGTGCAGCCCAAATTACAAGCTGTTGTGGGTTCTATGGAAAATGCAAACGGCTTTCCCCAAACGATAGGGCGCTTTAAAATTTTACTCAGCTGGAAGGAACTGTAAACGCGAAATAAGTTAACGAATCGTTTTAAACTCAAATTCGCTAGCAAGTGCTTAATCATTAATAGGTTGCTCATCTGTACTTACTCCCGTCTTCTTCCTTTTTAGAACCTTATTTTTTGTTTCTTTGTTAGCCTTAATTTAAGCACTGTCTCCCGCGTATGTGGATGAAAATCTCCGGTCTCATTCTTCGAAATCGACCTGGCATTCTTATAGTCCTGGTAATTTTAACTGGGTTTATGCTTTTCAAAGCGCAAAGCGTAGAACTAAGTTACAATTTCGGAGGGATACTACCCAAGACCGATAGCACAGCAATTACGTATCAGAAATTTCTCGACGAGTTTTCTCAGGATGGAAATATTATGGTTCTCGGAGTGCAAAGCGATGAATTTTTCTCCATTGAACATTTTAATGCATGGTATCGTCTGGGTGAGGATTTAAAGAAAATTAAAGTCGCTCCGTTAGACCCCATTGCAGAAGGGGTTGATTCCCTTACAGTTATAGATTCGGTTTTCTCCGTTGCCCATCTTTATAACCTTACAAAAAACGATGAGCTTCGGGTTTTTGAGCTGAGGAAACTAATGCAAAAGCTTCCTCAAAATCAAACGGAATTAGATAGCCTTTACCGTGGAATAAAAGCCCTACCTTTTTACGAAGGATTGTTATTTAACAAAGATACCGAGGCATCACTGATGATGCTTTTTGTAAATCCACGCGTATTTAATGCTGAGGAACGAATAGGTGCACTTGAAAAAATTAGGGCTAGAATTTCCAAATACGAAAGTGGCCATTTGGATGTTAAGATTTCTGGATTGCCCTACATCAGAACATTGGTTGCCCAAAAAGTAAAGCGCGAACTGGGAATGTTTATTGGTTTGGCAGCTTTAGTAACAGCCCTGTTATTATTCTTTTTCTTCCGTTCATTCCGAGTTGTTCTTTACTCCATTTTGGTAGTAATCACTGGGGTAATATGGTCCATGGGTACCATGAGTTTGTTTGGGTTTAAACTCACAATTCTCATGGGGTTAATTCCTCCGCTGATGATCGTTATTGGGATACCTAACTGCGTTTACCTGCTTAACAAGTATCACCAAGAATTTAAACTGCACGGAAATAAAATAAAGGCACTTTCTAGGGTAATTCAGAAAATTGGTAATGCCACTTTTATGACCAATTGCACCACTGCTATTGGTTTTGCCACCTTTATTTTTACCAGTTCTGCCATTTTAAGAGAGTTTGGAATTATTGCTGCGCTTAATATCCTGCTGGTATTCTTTTTATCCATTCTGCTTATCCCCATTATCTTTTCTTATCAACCAGAACCTAAGGTTAGACATATAAATCACCTTAATAGAAAGTGGTTGTACGAGGTAGCCGAATGGTTGGTAGTGGCCGTTACTAAAAACAGAAGAACCGTATACATCGCGACCATTATCCTGGTGGTAGTTGGAGCGATAGGGCTTAGCAAGATCAAAGTTACTGGTTATATTGTCGACGACCTACCGAGCAACGATCCCATTTTGGTAGATCTTAAATTTTTCGAGACCCATTTTAACGGAGTAATGCCCTTGGAAATATTGGTAGACACCAAACGTCCGGGTGGAGCATTAAATAGAGGTACGTTACGTAGGGTAGAGCAATTTCAAAAGGAATTAGAGTCCTACGACGAAGTAAGTAAGTCGCTCAGCATCGTTGATGCATTAAAATTTGCAAAGCAGGCGTTTTTTAACGGGATTCCATCCAAATACACGCTTATAAACAATTCGGAGCAACGATTTATAACGCCCTATTTAAAGAATTCGGGAACTGGGGGTAAAGAGTTGCTTACTGCTTTTGTAGATACGGCTAAGCAGCGGGTTCGCATAACGGCGCAGATGGCCGATGTGGGAACCATTAGAATGAATGAAATTGTTGAGGAATTAAGACCCAAGATCGATAGCATATTTAATCCAGAACAATACAAGGTTACCCTAACTGGAACGTCGGTAGTGTTTTTCAAGGGGACATCTTATTTGGTTAAAAATCTTTTTGTTTCGCTTTGTATAGCGGTACTTATCATTGCATGTATAATGGCCTTTCTATTCAGGTCTTGGCGAATGGTACTTATTTCTTTTGTACCCAATTTAATTCCATTGTTAGTAACCGCATCCATAATGGGCTATTTTGGAATAGCCATAAAGCCATCAACCATTTTGGTGTTTAGTATAGCTTTCGGAATTAGTGTGGATGACACCATTCACTTTTTGGCAAAGTACCGGCAAGAGCTTAAAGCCTACCAGTGGAATATTGGAAGTTCTGTTATCAGAGCGGTTAGGGAAACAGGGGTAAGTATGATTTATACATCCATCATCCTTTTCTTCGGTTTTGGCGTATTTACTGCATCGGAGTTTGGTGGAACCCAAGCCCTTGGAATTTTGGTTTCGGTAACCTTATTGGTGGCCATGTTAACCAACTTGGTGCTTTTACCAAGCCTATTAATGTCATTGGATAGGTATATCACTACCCAGGCATTTAAGGAGCCTCTTATGGAGATTATCGACGAGGAGGAAGACATAGAATTAGATGATTTAGTAATTCGAAAGGAAAATCCAGAAGAATCATGAAAGGAATAATATTAGCGGGAGGATCGGGAACAAGGTTACACCCTTTAACCTATTCGGTGAGTAAGCAGCTGATGCCCGTTTACGATAAACCAATGATATATTATCCACTTAGTACCCTAATCAACAGTGGTATCCGCGAAATATTAATCATAACTACTCCTCGAGATCAGGAGGCATTTAGAAACCTTTTGGGCGATGGCCGTCAAATTGGAATAGAACTTTCGTATGCCGTACAACCCGAGCCTAAAGGTTTGGCACAGGCCTTTACCATTGGAGCCGATTTTATAGGAAACGATAAGGTGGCGTTGATTTTAGGAGATAATATCTTTTATGGTACGGGATTAGATAAAACGCTTCAAGATAATACCAATCCAGATGGAGGTGTGGTTTTTGCCTATCACGTATCCGATCCAGAGCGATATGGAGTAGTGGAGTTCGATGCGAGTGGTAAAGCCATCTCAATTGAAGAAAAACCAAGTGAACCAAAGTCTAACTTCGCTGTTCCTGGTTTGTACTTTTACGACAACCGAGTGATTGATTACGCTAAGAACCTAAAGCCTAGTAAAAGGGGGGAGCTAGAGATAACCGATATCAACAAGATTTATCTCGAAAACGGTGAGCTTCAGGTGGCAATAATGGACAGAGGAACCGCATGGTTGGATACGGGAACATTTAACTCCCTTATGCAGGCTGGTCAGTATGTACAGGTTATTGAAGCTAGACAAGGATTAAACATAGGCTGTATAGAAGAAGCTGCCTTCCGTCAAGGATTTATAAATAGCGAACAATTATTAAAAATTGCCGAACCTCTAGAAAAGAGTGGATATGGTGTTTACCTTAAAAACCTGGTAAAATAGTATGCAGTCTCTAGTAGAACTAAAGGAGTTTATCAACGGGCAAATTAAAGATTTGCCACTTCCCATAGAACCTAAAGGACTATACGAGCCTTTTCGCTACATAATGGAATTGGGCGGGAAGCGTATACGACCAGCTATGTTAATTTTAGCGGGAAAGGCATACCACGGTACGGAAACAGAACTAAGGGATGCAGCCATGGCTGTGGAGGTATTTCATAATTTCTCATTAGTTCACGACGATATTATGGATGAGGCCCCAAAAAGAAGGGGTAAAGAAACGGTGCACACCAAGTGGGATGAGAATATTGCCATTTTAACTGGGGATGTAATGCTTATTGAAGCCTATAAGTATTTAGGTCGATTAAGCGATAGAGCCTTTAAGCCATGTTTCGAGGTGTTTTCGCATTCGGCCGTTGAAGTTTGCGAAGGTCAGGTTAAGGATTTGGAGTTCGAAAATCTCAAGGAAGTAAAGGTTGAGGACTACATAGAAATGATCCGCCAAAAAACTGCTGCATTAGTTGGTGCAAGCCTTAAAATGGGAGCAATAATCGGTGGGGCAGATAAGTCAGAAGCCGAAAAAATATACCGCTTTGGAGAGTATCTTGGGATTTCATTTCAAATAAAAGATGATTTATTAGACGCCTTTCCCGAAGGTGAAAACTTTGGTAAAAAAGAAGGTGGCGACATCTTAGCCAATAAGAAAACCTACTTGTTCTTAAAGGCGTTAGAATTGGCCAACGAAGAAGATAAAGCAGAACTTTTAAACTGGTTTGCTAAACGCGAATTGAGTAATCCTGAGGAGAAAGTTAAGCGTGTAAAGGAAATTTTTGAACGATCGGGAGCAAGAAAAGCAACTACCGAAATAATGCTCGATTATTACCACCGTGCGTTAAATGCATTGGCCGAAACCAATATGCAAGACGAATACAAAGATCAATTTGAAGAATTGGCTGGCTTTTTAGCGGATAGAATTTCGTAGTTGTGTTTTGGTGAGTGGAGAGTGGTTGAATGGTTGAATAGTAAGTGGTTGAGTAGTTAAGTGGTTGGTTTGTAGGTGTTTATAGGTGTTTCCGGCACCTGGATCCTAGATTTTAAAACCAAAAAGTGTTTCTGGGTGGTTAACCCATTACCCCATAAACCCTTGAACACATAATCCCTTTATCTTTTCATCTCTTCATCAACAGATCCACAACTACTTAACCAAATGGTCTAGGGCCTTATCAACGGCGGGATATTTAAACTTAAAACCGCTATCCAAGATTTTTTGATTGTCTATTTGGGCACCATTTAAGATTATGGTAGCTCTTTCACCCATTGCAAGTTTTATCGCGAATTTGGGAGCCAGAGGTGGCCAAACCCATTTATTTAGCTTGTTTGCAAGTTGCTTAAAGAAGTCTTTTTGAATTATTTGTTCAGATGCCACCGCGTTAAAAGCTCCGGTTCTTCTTTTTTCCAACAAGTGGATGTACATCTCACACAAATCGTAATTATGTATCCAGGGTAGCCATTGTTTACCAGAACCCAAGGGCATCAGTAGGCCTTTTTTGGCGAGTGATTTAAATATGCCAAAGGCTCCACCGCGTTTAGAGAGAACGGTTCCAGTTCTAACCACTGCAGCAGGTATGCCATAGGTGTTTTCTAAGGCAGCTTTTTCCCATTCTACACATACTTGTCCCAGAAAACTGCTTTGGTCTGCAGCATCTTCCTCTTTAAACTCCTTGTCGGTATTCGGTCCGAAATAGTAATTCACTCCCGAAGCCGAAACAATATGTTTACATTGATCTCCAACAAGAGACAAAAGGAAGTTGAGCGAATCTACTCGGCTATTTAGGATCTTGGTTTTGTAGGAGGATGTCCAGCGTTGGTCGGCAACAGATGCTCCTGCAAGGTGAATGATAAAGAGTTCTTCCGACTTTTTAGGGAGTGCGCCTTTATCCACATGTTTATTGGCAATATCCCAATTTACGTAGGAAAGGTTGGGAGATACCTTTATAGATCTTCCACGAGTAAGAATAAATACTTTGTAATTGAGGGCCAGGAGCTTGTCGCAAAGTTTTGATCCAACCAAGCCGGTGCCACCCGTTAGCATTACGTTAGGCATAGTCATTTAACCCTTAGATCAATTATTTGTTTTAATCTTCTTCATCGGGAGCTAGTTCTACCACTAAGCCCTCAATATTTTCTGAGATTGGAATTTGACAGCCCAATCGGCTATTGTCTTTAACATAGAGAGCTTGATCTAGCATGTCAAGTTCCTCATCGCTTTGCTCTGGCAAATCGGTATCAGACAATACATAGCATTGGCAAGAGGCACAAAGCGCCATTCCTCCACAAGTACCTTTTACGGGAAGTTCGTTGGCCTTGCAAAGCTCCATAAGGTTAAGATCCATATCGGTTGGAGCTTCAAAATTGTGTTCTACACCCTGACGGTCGATTACCGTAACATTAACCACACTCATGGTAAAAAATTTCAGCAAAAGTAGGGATTCAAATGAATTGGATTTGCTAATAAATGCGATGTCTTCGACTTCCCTGAGACAACGCAGCGCTGTCCTTGGTGATTTGCGATGAAATATTGAGGGAAAAAAGAATATTTAATCGATTTCTGGGTGTTGTCCTCGACTACGCGCTCGGACAGCGCGCTTCGGAGAATGATTAGCGAAGTGAAAAGGGTGTTCCCTTTACCCTTAATCCCTCATCCCAAAAAAACTTTGTGCAACTTTGATTCCTTTGTGGTTAACCTCGATACGTCCTGCTGTTCTCGACTACGTTCAGACAGCGATCTTTGAAGGGTTGGTCTAATTGACCCTAATCTTTCAAGTAAAATAGGAATAGGGTTTTCATCAAAATAATATTTACCCTGAGTGTTTGATCAAAATCACCGAGCGATAAATAGTTTCGTTATTGTATATGCTGAAGTAAAAAATGAACTATCAAGTACTTAATCTACGGGTTTGAGTTTGGATTATCTATTATGTAGCCAACTATTGTTTTTGAGAAGATAGAGTGGTATTTCCTTATTTTTTATTGTGAAAAATAATGAAGAGTTTTATAAATGATAAGTGCCTGTTTATCAGAGTGAAATGAATTTAGCAAGCGCTTATTCCCCTAATCAAGAATATATGTTTAAGCAACTTCTTCTTCTGATATTTATGTCTTGGGTATTTATGGCAAATGCCCAACAGGATACGCTTTTTGAGGAGTGGAATAAAATTTACGGCTCCCATGAAGAGGAAGTACCTGTAAACATGATTCAATTGAATGAAAATCGCATTTTAATTTATGGGCAAAAAGCGGATCCACCACCCCAAGGGTATATAAGAGATAGTTACTTTCTTGAAGTAGATACCAATGGCACTATTTTAAATGAAAAAGTTGTTGATTTTGGTGGCGATGAGGTACTAAGAATGAAAGAGTTAAGTAACGGAGACCTGTTGTTATTTGGATCCTGTTCTTATTGCTATTCTGAAACCCATGAAATAGGTGGGGTTGAAGGGCAACAACTCTACTACGATGTATTTGTGGCGCGCTTAGATAGGGATTTAAATGTTTTGTGGAATCGGTGTTTGGGAAGTAGTGGTGACGACAGACTTATAACTTTGTTTGAATTACCCAATGGTCATTTGAAGTTATATGCAGTACAGGACTCAAGATATTTTGATGGTGAGCCGCAAAATTCTTACTTTCTAAAGGGAGGAAAACCCTGGGTTTTTGAGTTAAAACCGGAGGGGCAAATAACAAATAATGTGAGTTGGGATGACACCACTAGGTATAAATATTCCAGTGTAAGTACGATAAAGGAAAGACCAAATGGTAATGGACATATTGTAGTTTTAGAGCAAACACTAAAGGAAACCATTGAAACTCAGGTCTCCCAGGAGTTATTGGTCTTAAGCTTTAATGAAAATGGGGAGGCTACTGATAGTTCTTTAATCGAGCTGTCCAAAAGGGATTCTTTTGATATGTATTTTTTGAATTATTTTTTTATCAATGATAGTATTTTACTTGTTGACGGGGTATTGCAACCAAAGATTAGTTCAGGTTACTATCCGGCAACTTACAATGGTGGCTGGCGAGACTTGGTGTGGGCCAGAATAAATTTAAATTCTTGTAAATATGAATCTCTAATTTTTTTCGGAGACTCCTTAGATGAATGGCCGAATCGACATGACGGATCATCTAGTTGCAGTTTTTTAACTGATTCAACATATACAGCACATTTTAGGGGGATTTCAAGAAACTACCCTAATTTTAATGTCTCTGTAAATGAAGATCAACGACTGAAGGTAATAATGGATTATCGAGGTGACATTTTGGCAATGGAAGCGATGGATGATTACCCGTTTTGTAACAGAGAGAATAATTTTTTAAAAATCTCGTCCACTAGCTATTTTGAATTACATGCAGGTTACGATATTGAAAAAAGTGATTTTTATTTCCACGGTTCTCGAGAAAAACCACCAAGTATCTTTATTCGCAAATGGAGTAAGCTACCGCAAGGTTCTACCTCTGCTACTACAGAGATTCCAATAATAATATTTCCCAACCCTAGCCAAAGCGATATAATAAACCTAAACGGTAAATCAGATTTTGAGCTATTCCAGTCTGATGGAAAATTGTTAGGTCGTTACAAGGCAAAAAACCAACTTAATATTTCTGGTCTTAGTGATGGGGTTTACCTCATTCGCCGCAGCGATGGAAAAGTAGCTCGTTTTATTAAGGAATGATGTTTTAATTTGGGCTTTAAGTTGTTTTGGTAAATTCTGTTGTAATTAAAAAAAGGCTGCTTTTTTAATTGGCAGCCTTCAATCCATTAATAAATCTATTCCCTAAAACCCATTAACTCCGTTAACGGTGGTGTATTTAAGTACTAAGTTCTTATCTGGGTAAATGCGCTTAAATGCGCTTTGTACCATTAAAGTGGCTTCGTGGAACCCACAAAGAATAAGTTTTAATTTCCCTGGGTAAGTATTAATGTCTCCAATGGCATAAATTCCTTCCACATTGGTGCTGTAATCAAAAGTATCTACCTCTATAGAGTTTTTACTGATGTTAAGTCCCCAGTCAGCTAAAGGACCAAGCTTGGGAGATAATCCAAACAATGGAACAAAGTGGTCTGCTTTTTTAACGATTTCACCGTGATCTTGTTTGGTTATGGTTACTTCGCTTAATTGGTCATCCCCATTTAATCCGGTTACTTCTGCATTAGTAACCAGGTTTATTTTTCCACTTTCGGCCATGTCCATAACCTTTTGTACAGAATCTAAATGTCCGCGGAAAGAGCTTCTTCTGTGTACCAAAGAAACTTCGCTCGCTACGTTAGAAAGGAATATCGTCCAGTCGAGTGCAGAATCCCCACCACCGGCAATTACTACGCGTTTTCCGCGGTAAAATTCGGGGTCTTTAATAATGTATTCTACTCCTTTATCCTCGAAATCAGTGATATTAGAGATAGGTGGTTTACGAGGCTCAAAGCAACCTAATCCACCCGCTATAGCGATAACAGGAGCTTTGTGCTTAGTACCTTTATTCGTAGTTAAAATGAAATTTCCTTCCTCGTCTTTTTCTACCGTTTCGGCGCGTTCACCTAGGGTAAATCCAGGCTTAAACGGACGAGCTTGATCCATTAAATGTTCCACTAGGTCTCCAGCTAAAACTGAAGGAAATCCTGGGATATCGTAAATGGGTTTTTTCGGATAAATTTCGGTTAGTTGTCCTCCAGGTTGTGGAAGTGAATCTACAAGGTGGCAGCGCAATTTTAGAAGTCCAGCTTCGAATACGGTAAATAATCCACAAGGACCAGCGCCTATAATTAGGATATCAGTTTCTATCATTTACTCAGTGGTAATCAGTTTAATGATGATTCTACAATATTGTTAACGGCAATTACCGCATTAATCTGAGGTACAGCCTTTTTAATGGCTTCTTCGATTCCGGCCTTCATGGTCATTGAGCTCATGGAACAGCTGCTGCACGCTCCATGCAATTTTACCTTGGCGATACCATCGTCTGTTACCTCCTCTAGCGTTACGTCTCCACCGTCGGCCTCTAAAAAGGGGCGAATGGAGTTAAGCGCTTCGTTTATTTTATCCTCTATGGATACCATACCGGCATTATTCATATTACTGAGGTGTTACACTAACCTTTTTAGTGGGTTCTTGTTCCGAATTTCTCTTTTCTACACTTTTGATAACATTCAAAACCATTTTATCAAAAGCCTCGCTTGCCTGAGTTCCCTCCTGTAAAACAGCAGGTCTACCTATGTCTCCAGCTTCTCTAACACTTTGTATCAAAGGAATCTGTCCAAGCAGATCGATATTTTGCTGCTCCGCTAATTTTGCAGCTCCTTCTTTACCAAAAATGTAATACTTGTTTTCTGGTAATTCGGCCGGAGTAAACCAAGCCATATTTTCTACTATTCCCAGTACAGGTACGTTAATTTGTGGAATTTTAAACATCTCAACTCCTTTACGTGCATCAGCTAATGCTACTTCTTGAGGAGTTGAAACCACAACTGCTCCAGTTACAGGTACTGCCTGAACAAGCGATAAGTGTATATCCCCAGTTCCTGGAGGAAGGTCTACAATTACATAATCCAATGGTCCCCAGTGTGCATCGCTAAACATCTGATTTAGTGCACGAGTTGCCATTGGGCCTCTCCAAACAATAGCCTGATTGGCTTCAGCGAAAAATCCGATGGAAAGAATTTTCACGCCATACTGCTCCAACGGTGTAATCTTCGATTTTCCATCTACTTCTACCGTAGTGGGCTTATCCTGTCTTAAATCGAACATTACCGGGGCAGATGGACCATAAATGTCAGCATCGATGAATCCTACGGAATAACCCAATTTGGCTAATCCAACTGCCAGGTTAACAGCAATAGTAGATTTTCCTACTCCACCCTTTCCAGAGGCTACAGCCAAAATGTTTTTTACACCTGGAAGTACTTTCCTTAATTCGGGATCTTCTGTATCCTTCAGTGAAACGATATCGACTTCAATTTCTAGGTGGTCGCCGCAGTGTCTTTGGATATTGAAACGACAAGCTTCTTCCATGCGCTTTTTGTTGTGCATGGCTGGATTGTGCACGCTAAGCTGAAACTTAACCTTGTGCCCATCCAAGCTTAGATTTCTAACCAATCCAAGGCTTACGATGTCTTTATTTAAATCGGGCTCCTTAACGTAAGAAAGGGCCTTTTCTATTTCTGTTTTTGTTACTGGCTTGTCACTCATAGCTAAAAGTGCTGCAAAGGTACAATTTGTTGCGCTAAATAATTGTCAGGACAATGTAGGTTTCCATCGGTGGGAAGCAAAATCCAATATTTGATCGTCTTTAACCTTAACCCCTTCGGCTTCAAGAAGTTCTTGCATTGCGGTGGGAGTGGGGAAGTGGTGTTTTCCGCTTAATTGTCCCAAACGGTTTACTACTCTATGTGCAGGCACGGGAGGATTTGCATTGTGGGAGCCATTCATGGCCCATCCAACTAGACGTGCTCCACCTTTACTTCCAATGGCTTCGGCGATGTCGCCGTAAGTACAAACCTTTCCCTCGGGGATATTTCGCACTAGTGCATAAATGCGTTCGTATGCATCGCTGCTCTTTTTCATGCTACATAGAAAAGCATAGGTAGTTTATCCTAAATCCCTTGCCCATAAACAGTTGCTCGTAGTAGGTCTTAATTTCCAACTGTTTTTGCATTTCAGATGGAATGCTGTCCCATTCATGGTAAATATCAAAGGATCTGAAATGCAATGTGAACTTGTGCTTCTGGATTTGCTCTAAGGTATAATTGAAAAGTAATCTATTGTCGGTTTTTAAATGAATCAGACCGTCTTTTTTAAGAAACCCCTTGTAAAAATCGAGGTACTTGTCTGAGGTTAGTCTTTTCCGGGGTTTTTTGGGTTGCGGATCCGAAAAGGTTAGCCAAATTTCTGATACTTCATCGGGTGCAAAAAAGCGATCTATAAAATCTACCTTAGAACGTAAAAAGGCTACATTGTTTAGCCCTTCTTCATGAACCGTTTTAGCCCCGCGCCAAATTCTGTTCCCCTTTATATCTACTCCCAAAAAGTTTTTTTCCGGGTACTTTCTTCCTAATCCAACTGAGTATTCTCCTTTTCCACAGCCCAATTCTAATACTATGGGATTGTCGTTTTTAAAAACCTCTTGATGCCATTTTCCAATTAATTCGTGTTTTTTATTCAGAATCTCTGAGAAAGAAGGTTCTATAACGTGGTCGAATAATTTGTTTTCTGCAAATTGCTTCTTCTTTCTTTTGGCCATGGGAGAATTTTTGGCAAAACTAATGGGTTTCTAGCAAAGAAATGGAGAAACGATTAATGTATGGTGTTTTAAATTGGGGATTGGGTCATGCGACGCGGTCTGTGCCTGTAATCGATTTCTTTTTATCCATGGGTTGGAAAGTGGAAATTGCATCGGATGGTAAGGCGCTCAGCTACCTCAACGATGCATACCCCCAGCTCACTTTTCATACGCTTAATTCCTACCGGATTAAATATTTAAAGAAACCCTTCTTAACCGCTGGGGTGGCTCTTTCTGGGATAAGGATTAAAAAAGTAATAAAATGGGAAAATTGGTGGTTAAAAGAGCACTGTTTAAACCAGAAGTACGATCTAATCATCTCTGATGCTCGGTTGGGATTTTATCATTCCGCAATACCTTCAGTGCTTATTAATCACCAAATAAACCCAGCGCCCTTTGGTTGGAGTCGGTGGCTAAAGAAATTGCGCATCCATTATTTCGACAAGTTTACCGAGCTCTGGATTCCCGATTTTGAAAACCAATTTCTAAGTGGCAAACTATCGGCTATTTCACCTGCTTTAAGTTCAAAAACTAGATTTATAGGGCTGTTGTCGCAATATCAAAGTCGCAATGCTAAAATTGATACTATAGAAATTGTAGCGGTGGCTTCGGGGCCGGAAATAGAAGCAAGGCGTTTTACTCAAAGGGTCTTTAAGTTGCTTTCCAACTCTAAGTATGAGCGTTGGATAATTCTTTGTCCTTATTCGGTGGAGGAGATCAACGACAATCGCTTACTAATTGGTGAGAGGATTAATCAAGTATGCGATTATGTTTTGGCAGCGGAAAGGATTATTTCTTACAGCGGTTACACTACCTTGATGGATGCCGCATTGCTACAAAAACCATTGCTTTGTTTCCCAACTCCAGGGCAACCTGAACAGGAATATCTTGCGAAGAAACACGGGTTCCACAAAGGATTTCCAAAAGGGATAGAGGAGGAACAATTTATGGAGCTAGCTGCTTTTGGTTCTGCAAGGTTTCAGGACCAAATCACTTCCTTTTTAAAGGCTAACCGCTTGGCTTAGTTTTTTCCATTTGTTTACGAAGGCTGTAATTGCGTTTTGTTGATCGCTTCTTCCGTTAAAATAGATCAAATGGCCCGATTTGAGTTTTATCCCCAACTCCAATTGCTTCGATTGATTTATAAGTGTGGAGATGGCTAAAATTTCGGAGTTTAAAATACAGCCCCAAAAAGTTTTCGTTTTCCAGTTACCCCTAAACACAACTCCTCTGGGGTATAGCTCTAGGTTAAAAGGAATGCGTTCGTAGGATTCGTGGAATTTGTAGGGTAGTAAAACTGGGGCACTGTTGTTTTTGGCTAGGGATAATGCGGGGGATCCCGTTCCTCGGATTTTAAGATTTTCCCAAAAACTAAATTTTCCGCCTAAGAGATCTAACCATTCGCTTGGAATGTCGTCTCGTTCTATAAGTACTTCTTTGAATTTCACAGGGTTAGAACGTGAAATTAGCTGAATTGTTCTAACCTACTTTTTTCAGAGGAAATAGAAATGTAGTGCCAATTCCCTTAGTGGATCTAACATCCATGGTGTATCCATGGGCATTAATAATGTGCTTACAGATGGAAAGCCCTAAGCCGCTACCACCAGTGTGGCGAGATCGGTGTTTATCAACACGGAAAAACCTTTCAAAAATTCTAGGTATATCTTTTTGGTCTATTCCTATTCCGTTGTCAGCCACCTCAATAAGGATGTCTTCATCGATATCGAAAAAGCGGATTTCGGTTTCACCGCCTTCTGGTTTAGCGTAATTAATGGAGTTTACCAACAAATTAGATAGTACCTGACTTATTCTATTTGGATCAGCATGAACCAAAATAGGCTTGTCGTATTTTTTGTTGAATTTGAGCGTTACGTTGTGCTCCTTCGCTCTCATTTCAAGCGAATCGATAATGTCTTGGGCCAGCGCTACAACATCAAATTCCTCTTGGTACAATTTTAATTTTCCTGATTCCAACTGAGAGATGGAATCTAGGTCTTCTATCATAGCCACCATTCTATCGGTGCTTCGAGAAGCTTTTTCCAAGAACTTTTTATTGATTCTTGGGTCGTTCATCCCACCTTCTAATAGGGTTAAAATGTATCCTTGAATAGCGAAGATGGGAGTTTTTATTTCGTGGGCTAGGTTCCCTATAAACTCACGTCTAAAGTTTTCCTTTTCCTTTAGTACTTCAATTTCTTTTCTCTGGTCATCCGCCCAATCGATTACCTCTCGGTTAACCTCTTTAAGAAGATCTCTTGAAAAGTTAAGATTTAGGTCTTGGGAGTCTTTCTTGAGGGATCGTATGGTTTTGTAGATGAGGCGAATTTTAGCAATTATGAATTGCTGAATAAAGAAACTGACAAATACAAAAGAACTGATACCAGCAACAGCGGGGAAAAGGAGGATGGAAAACCAGGTGGTTTTTCCATAAACGAAGTATTCCGAAATGGCCCCTATTAGTAAAACAGCCCCCGCAACTAGCATAGCGCACTTAAGCGCCACGCTTTTTGGACTGGAATCGTACGAAATTAACTTAGGCTTCAATTTTGTATCCTACTCCTTTTACAGTTTTAATGTAATCTTCCCCGATTTTCTCTCTCAGCTTTCTAATATGTACGTCAATGGTTCTGTCTCCCACAACCACTTCGTTACCCCATACATTGTTTAGAATAACTTCTCGAGTAAAAACACGTCCGGGTTTGGAACAAAGTAAAGCTAATAATTCAAATTCTTTTTTGGGAAGGGTTAATTCCTCGCCTCCCTTATTTACCGAGTACTTTTCTTTGTTTATTTCAAGTTCTCCCAGAGCTATAGTTTCTGCGGGACCGTCAGTTATTCCTTTTCTTCTTAAAAGGGCTTTAACACGGCTAACCAATACTCTTGGTTTTATGGGCTTGGGAATATAGTCGTCCGCACCGGCTTCAAATCCTGCTATTTGGGAATAATCTTCAGAACGGGCGGTTAAAAAAGCGATGACGGTATCCGAAATGCTACTGTCTTCTCTAATGAGCGTACAGGTTTCTATGCCATCCATTTCTGGCATCATGACATCTAAAAGAATGAGTTGAGGATGATGCTTTTTAGCAGCTTCAATACCTTCTTTCCCATTGTTGGCGGTTACGACATTAAAATCTTCCTTCTCTAGATTATACTTAATTATATCTAGGATATCTGGTTCGTCGTCTACCAGTAATATGGTGTGATTGTTTTGGTCCATTGGGGTATTTTCATTTAACAATGCAAATCTACCTTGGAATTATAACGGGAAAGAGAGTTAGCTTTAAGAGTGTGTTAAATGACAAACTCCCGAGGCCGAGGGCAACGGGAGTTTGCATGAATAATTACTTCGTATGTTAAGAGAAAGTTAAGCCAAGCTAAAATCTAATGATCTTTGGTTTGTAAAACTTCTCCAGTTTCTCCGTACATCACCCATTTACCGGTTGGTTTCCCACGGTTGTATGAGTATTTATATCTAAGGTTTCCTTCTTCATCCCATATTTTCCAGGTACCGTGTTTTTTGCCTAGTACATAATGTACCTCAGCTAATTTTTTACCGGTTTTGCTGTATTGTCTCCATTCGCTGTGCGCCTGGTTTTCAATTAACCATCCTTCTTCGGTTAAGTTACCCTCAACATACTTCTTAAATGGGCCAGAAAGCTTGTCATTGTATGTTAGGTACTCGTATTTAGTATCAGTACTTTCGTCGAAGTAGGTTTCGAATAAAGAGTTGTCTCTTTGTGCAGAACCAAATAGTGGGCAAAGTGCTATGCCCAGTAAAATTGTGAAGGCTAATATTTTCTTTCTCATAACGGTTTGGAAATATAGAGTTAACATAAAGGTAACATTAAAACGTTGAAAATTCCAAATAGTTGCTTATCCATTTCTCATGAAGCTGACGAAGAACATACCCGCTACTTTAGTTGAAAAAGATTTAATACTGATAATCAGCCAGTTAGAAAAAGATTTAGGATTGCCAAAAAATTATTTCGGCGAAAATTTAACATTGGATCTTGTTAAGAAAACCATGTTTCACTGGGTAGATGCTATGTTAGAAGAGCGTCCTGGGGAACTTTTTCAGGCCTTGTACAAGGTAGATTTACCCGATCACATTACCCAAAAAGCTTTGAAATCGGATGAGCCAGCTACGGATTTATCCCTATATATAATATACAGGGTGTATCTAAAAGTGAAATTGCGACAGGAATATGGCTCTAATTAAATGGTGGGGTAATGCCGTGTTAACATTGTAACTGTGTATTCTCCAATTTTTTGGGGTAATGGTCACCAGTTAACAATGAGGTAATATTTCCCCGTCTATTTTTCATAATTCCATAACTGCAGATTTTAGAAACAAGCAAATAAAGGATCCAAATTTGCAGCACCAAAACCGAATGAAAAAAACTGAAATGAAAAAGCTAAACAAATTAGCAAGTGTTATACTAGCAGCATCAGTAGCGCTAGTTTCTTGTGAGAAGGATCCTAAAACAACAACTCCAGATCAAATTCAAGGAATTGTAGTTTCTTCTAATATCACAGAAAACACAACTTGGACAAAAGGAGAGCAGTACGTATTAACTAACAGAGTTGCTGTTGAAGCGGGTGTTACCCTAACTATCGAGCCAGGGGCTCTTATTAAAGGTTTGGCAGGTGAAGGTGCAAATGCTACAGCACTAGTAATTGCAAGAGGAGCTACCATTATTGCAGACGGAACTGAGCAAGAACCTATCATTTTTACTTCATACGCAGATCAAATTGCACCGGGAATGACCGTTTCTCCTAACCTTTCTGCAGATTTATCTGGATTATGGGGTGGATTAATCATCCTTGGAAATGCACATGCATCTATAAAAGGTGGTAACCTTGAAGCTTCTATCGAAGGTATTCCAGCATCGGATAACAACGGTAAATACGGTGGAACGAATGATGCGGATAGCTCTGGAGTATTAAGATATGTATCTGTACGTCACGGTGGAGCTAACATCGGAGAAGGAAACGAAATCAACGGTATCACTTTAGGTGGTGTTGGAAGCGGAACTGTTATCGAAAATATCGAAGTTGTAGCTAACCAAGACGATGGAATTGAGTGGTTCGGAGGAACTGTTAATGTAACCAACGCCGTTGTTTGGAATGCTGGTGACGATGCTATCGATACCGATCAGGCTTGGGCAGGTACTTTAGATAACTTTGTAGTTATTAACCCAGGTGACGAAGGATTTGAATTAGATGGTCCAGAAGCGGCTTACACTTCTACGGGTCACACTATCATAAACGGTACTTTATATGCTGATGGAGCTTCTGGATTAGTAGATCTAGATGATAACACAGACGTAAGAATGTCTGCTATCTACTTCACTAACTTAAGCGAAGGTCAGGATGTAGAAGGATATGGACCAAACGCAGAGAAAGAAGAAGTTGGTTTCTCTGTTAACACCAACGGATACTTTATCGCTGGATGGGAAGCAACACTTCCTGAAGGAAAAGTATTAGGAGATTTCTTTAAGCAAGGATCTGATCAGGCTACAGTTGAGGTTGCTACCCGTAAAAATGCTGGTGCCAATAGCGCTATGATGTCATGGACATGGGCTGGACAAGCAGGTATGCTTAACTAGTTAGCTATATAAACGAAATGTTAAGCCCCACGCTACTGCGTGGGGCTTTTTTTGTGCTTTCCCTTGGTGCTTAACAATTCGTTAACACATCCTTAAACTTATCATTGATTACCCTCGAAACTGAAGTCGGAGTTTTGCACCGAATTTAGAAAGACTGTATATGTTTTTATTAAGAGCATTTTTAGTGTTGTGTGTTACCGCTGTTACTACAGTGGCAGTTGGTCAGTCTGCAATCCGCGGTACTGTTATCGATGATGCAACTGGTGAAACACTAATTGGTGTGGCTGTTATTATAGAGGGAACTACCAAAGGAGCTTCTACAGATCTAGATGGTAACTTCGAAATTAAAGCCGAGCCAGGAACTTATAATCTTAAAGCATCTTTTATCTCTTTTGCTCCAGTTACGGTTAAAGACGTAATTGTAAAAGAAGGAGAAGTAACTGCTTTAGGTACAATTAGATTAGGTGCTAGTGCAGAACAACTAAAAGAAGTTGTTGTTACTGCTAAGGCTGTTAAAAATACTGAGGCTGCGTTGCTTACTATGAAGAAAAAGTCAACGAAAGTAATAGATGGTATCTCCGCAGCATCTTTTAAGAAAATTGGAGACTCCGATGCAGCGAGCGCTATGTCTCGTGTAACTGGAGTTTCTGTTCAAGGTGGTAAATATGTATACGTTCGCGGATTAGGTGATCGCTATACTAAAACTACGTTGAATGGTATGGATATCCCAGGTCTAGATCCTGATCGTAACACGGTACAAATGGATATCTTCCCAACCAATGTTATCGATAATATCGTAGTATCTAAGAGTTTCTCTGCTGAGCAAAGTGCAGATTTTACTGGTGGTGCTGTTGATATTACAACCAAAGACTTCCCAGAAGAAAAGCTAATGAATGTTGGTGTAGGAGTTGGATTCAATCCAAACATGCACTTTAACAGCGATTACATTAAGTACAATGGTGGTAAAACCGATTTCTTAGGTTTCGACGATGGTACTAGAGATATCCCAACTGGTAGAAGAACCGATATTCCAATGTTTACCGATGCTATCGGAAATCCTAATGGAGCTAAAGGTCAAGAGTACCAAGACATCCTTAGAGGTTTTAACCCTCAAATGGGTGGATATAGAGCAAATAGCTTTATGAATACGGGTGTTTCTCTTTCGTACGGTGACCAAACTGCAATAGGGGAAAGAAAAATTGGATACAGCTTTTCTTTAAGCTACAAGAACGAGTACGAGTTTTACGAAGATGCTGAATTTAACCTGTACGGTAAAGCTATCGACCCTAACCAAAACGAGTTAACTCCACTTGAGCGTCAAAAAGGTGACTACGGTGTAAACAATGTTTTACTTGGAGCTATGGCAGGTGCAGCTATCAAAGATGGTAACACTAAGTACAAGGTAAACTTGATGCACCTTCAAAATGGTGAGTCTAAGGCGGGTATCTTCGATTTTACTGCTAATAACTTGGGTACTGAATTCCAAGCTAGACAATACAACATTGAATACAGCGAAAGAGGTTTAACTAACCTTTTAATTTCGGGAACTACAAGAAACGAAGGCGACAACATGTTAGAGTGGTCTGTTGCTCCTACAAGGTCTTACATTACCGATCCAGATATCCGTTTCTTAAGATTTAGAGACGAAGGAAAAGGAGTTTCAACAGAATCTGGACTTCCAGAAAGAATCTGGAGATTCTTAGAAGAATACAGTATTCCAGCTAAAGTTGATGTAACTAGAGTAGTAGACTTTAACGGTAAAGAAACCAAGGTTAAGTTCGGTGCAAGCCATACTTTCAAAAACAGGGATTTCGATATCCAAGGGTTCCAAATCAATCCCGGTGATATTGACTTCAATGAGAAGTATAACGGAAACCCACAACCAGAGGACGTTTTCAGCGAAGAGAATCTATACGACAGCGAAAATCCAAACGGTGTAAGGTTTAATCCAACATTTATCCCAAGAAACCCTAACCAATACAACTCTTTTGTTCATCATTCAGGAGTTTACGGTTCTGCTGAGTACAACTTTACTCCACTTCTTAAGTCGGTAATTGGTTTAAGAGCCGAAATGTTTAAGCAGTTCTACACGGGAACAAACCAGAATGGAACCATTAATTATAACAAAGAGAATGTAATTAACGATTTCGATTTATTCCCAACGGTAAACCTTATTTATGCGCTAAATGAAGATCAGAATTTAAGATTCTCATTCTCTAAAACAATTGCTAGACCTTCTTTCAAGGAAATGAGTTTTGCGGAAATCTTAGATCCTATCTCTGGTAGAACTTTTGTAGGAGGATTATTCTCAGAAACTAGCCAGGATGCTCAAGGAAACCAAATTACTCTATGGGATGGTAACCTTCGCTCTACTCGTATCTATAACTTCGATATGAGATGGGAATTGTTTAATGGAATTGGACAGAATATTTCTGCATCTACATTCTTTAAAACGTTCGACGCACCAATAGAGATCGTACAGTATTTATCAGATCCTGGAACTTTCCAAGCGAGAAACGTTGGTAACGCAACTGTATTAGGAGTAGAATTTGAAGCGGTACAATCTTTAAACTTTATTTCTGAGAAGCTTAAGAAGTTTGCTTTCAACACTAACGTAACGGTAACCAAGTCTCAAATTAAGATGTCGGATTCTGAGTTAGCTTCTAGAAGAAACTCTGCAAGAACTGGCGAAGAGATTAAAGATACGCGTGTAATGGCTGGTCAAGCTCCATACCTAATTAACGCTGGTATTTCTTTCGACGACAAAGAAAAGGCCTTACAAGCAAGCGTTTTCTACAACGTACAAGGAAGAACACTACAGTTCGTAGGGTTTGCTAACCAGGCAGATGTTTACTCGGTTCCTTTTAATAGCTTAAACCTTAAAGTGAGCAAAGGATTTGGACCTGATAACAAAATGAATGCTTCGTTTAAAGTATCTAACCTGTTAAACGACATGAAAGAGAAGGTATTTACTGGATACAATGCACAAGATCAGATCTTTACAAGATTGGCTCCAGGTAGAACCTTTAGTTTAGGATTCTCATATACATTGTAAGCGATACATCGCTGATAGATAAACCCAAGTCGAAAGGCTTGGGTTTTTTTGTGCTCTTATTTTTCTTAACCCATTTTAATGGATAAGACTAACTTATGGCTATGAAAAAAATGTTAGTTGTAAGCGCCGTTATTTGGGCTGCGGTTATTATAGTCTCAGCTTATTTCTTTAAGAACCACGAAAGCTATAATACCTTTTTTATAGTGATAATTAGCCTAGCGGGGTTGCATAATGCACTGTTGTCTCAAACAAGCCTGAGGGATAAGAGAAAAAGCTAGAAGCCGAATTAGGGGTAAATAAAAATGGGCGTTCCAACAGGTACGTGGTCGTATAGTTCCTTTATCTCTCCATTTGTAAGTGCGATACAACCAGCTGTCCAATCGCGCAATAAGTGCAAGCGCCCCATCCAGCCCCATCCATTCTGTAAGCCGTGTATTTTTATTAATCCCCCCGGATCTCGACCCTCTTTTTGGGCGACCAATTTCTGTTCTTCGGTAGGGTAGCTAACTCCAAGGTTTAAATAAAATGCACTTTTAGGGTTTTTCCTATCTATAAAGTACTTTCCTTCTGGTGTTTTACCATCTCCCTCTATTTGTTTGTCTCCACGAGGTGAAAAACCCAATGAAATGGAGTAGGATTTCAGTTCTTTATCACCGCTGAACACCTTTAAAACCCTTTGCGATTTATAAACTTCGATACGGTCTATCCTCGCATTTACATCAAGCTCAGGTGTGAGCTTGGATTGTAGTAGGAATAGTATGACAAGGACAAGGGAAACAATCATTATTATGGCAAATTAAGAAAGCAGGCTTTTTTACAAATTCATTTTGTTGAATATAAGTAATGGAGGTGGTGGAGTTGGAACTTTCATGGATAAACACAAAAAAGGCCGCCTAATGTGTTTAGACGGCCTTTAAACTATTTGTAATTATCTTTCCTAGTGGATTACGTTCACCGTACCTCGTCGGTCTAAGGTAACCGCATTAGCTCCAACTTTCGCTCTTACTCGGTAGGTGTATACCCCTATTGGAACCTGTTCTCCTTTATAATCTCCGTCCCAAGCTCCAAACATGTCTTGAGTATAGAACAATAATTCTCCCCATCTATTAAATACGTAGAATTCGTATTCAATTACATCCTCTGGGCTTAGCGTTAGTACCGGTCTAAAGGTTTCGTTAACACCATCGCCGTTTGGAGAGAAGGAGTTTGGAATGTAAATATCCAAATCTGGTACTACTTCAATCAGCTTGTTGGTACTATCCACACAACCAAAGTCGGTGTACGCAACCAACCAAACGTTATAGGTTTTGTTAGGTGTTGTTGGGAATTCATACTGTGGATTGGTCGTATTAAGTACCGCTAGCGTATCAATTTTCCAGATGTATCTATCTCCGTTAATGGTGGTGTTGTTAAAGTCTACCACGTTTAACAAGTTGGTTGGAATTTTAGGGTTAAACCCAAAACTTGCTCTTGGATTAGGTCTAACGTGAATGGTATCCACAAATAGTGAGTCTGCTCCACACCCTGTTGGGGTTCTTACGCGTACCGCCATGTCTAGGTCTCCAACTTGGTATAGAGTTACGTTAAACGGATCGTCGCAACCTGAAACAACGGTGCCATCTTCGAAAGTCCATGTACAAGTTGAATTTCCTGGTGCAACAATTTGTGGGTTTACACTCAACTGTAATGGGTAACAATCATCATTGGTTTTGTTAAAGTCGAAATCGATGGTAGGTGAGTCGAATTGTACGGAATTATCACTTCCGCTACCCACGTCTGAACAACCTAATACATCGGTAACCGTTCCAAGGTTGTACACTACGTTATTAGAACTTGAACCCGGCATATTTAAGGTTGTTCTTCCAGCTGGAAGGTTGTAGATAATGGTATCTAACCCATCCGAATTGGTAATTTGAAGGCTAAAGTCATTCCCTGTTCCCTGTATATCAAAGGTTAATGGAATTTCATTCCCCTTACAAACGTCTTGGGCCTCAATTATAGTAGCCTCTGGAAGTGGATTTACCGTGTAGGTTACTGAATTTCCACTTCCTACACATGCTTTAATTGGAGAGCTGTCGGTAACTTCGACTGCTGTATAGGTAAATGTGCCCGCATTGTCTCCTGGAAGAGCAATGGCATCGTTTGCTACAAGGTTGTTGAAGGTTTGATCATAATTATTTGGCCCAGTAACTCTTATTGAGTATGGAGCAACACCTCCAGTAATACTAAAGCTTACCTGAGCGGCATTACCTTCGCAAACATCTGCTGCCGAATTGAAAGTTAACTGCGGTAATTCGGTACCGTAAACTTTTTTAGCCCCACTTGAAACACCTGTACAAACGTCATCTTCTATGTTTCTTGGCTCCACAAGTAGGGAGTCATCTGTCATATCGAATTTGTACGAGAATGCCTTAGAAACTTTTATTGGGAATCTGCGAATCATGGTGTTGGTGTATCCATCCCATAACTCATAGCTGAATCTTCCATTAAATTCAGCTGCAAGTCTAATTTCTACTTCTTCACCCTTACAAACAGTAGTATCTAATACGTTTGTAATTTCTATGCTTGGACTCGCTTTTACGTCTGCCACAACCGTGGTATCCATAGGAGCTATACATCCATTCACATCAATAACTTCGAAGAACTCATATTCCTCTTTCAGAGTCGGTGAAATTTTGAACGTATCCGTTGGTGTCGTTGCTAGGGTAACAGAAGATTCCCCAGAGTTATTATCGTTCGAGAAATTGTATCTCAAAGTAAATGGACCATTTCCTTGTAAATCGAATGGGAATTTAAATTCCTCACCAGCACACAAGTCAATATCTGGATCGCCTCTAAATTCAGCAGAAGGAATACCATTGAAGTACAGCACCACCGGAGGGGAAATATCCAAACAAGGGTCGTTATAATTTACTCCACCCGATCCATTCTGGTTACCCATTGCTAAACTCACGTAATATCTAGTATCGGGCTGCAATGGTGCCTGGATAGGGAAAGAGGCAGTCTTTTTAGTTAAAAGAATGGTTCCTGTAGGGTTGTTAAGATCGGTGTACACAATAAACACATGATCATCATCTGGGTCTATAACCGAATCTTGGTTGTGTGTAAACGAAGCAATATCGTAAGCACAGACCGATACTGTATCCTCTACAAAGGTACCTGCTGCTGTTACACAAGGACAATCGTATTGATCGGTTAAAACAAAGTTTCCACACTTGTATTGATCAGAGAAGGTAAAGGTGTACGGGGTGTTGTTCGCTATAGGATTTGAGGTAAATATACCCGTTGCTGGGTCTATAGTACCTGCAGATGATGGAGCAACCTTCATGCTACCAGCGTCGCCACTCAACTGAATTTCTACAGTGTAGAAATCTGCTGCTCTGGTACAAGTGTAGGTTAGCGTTCCAGGAATTGAATCTGGTGCTTCATGGGTAGTAATGGTAACCGTTTGCGATACAGGAACATCCTTACAATATTTACCATCTATGTCTTTAAACTGATAGGTATGGGTTTGAGAAGGAGTTACGTAAATCGTATCGGTCGCATCCAAATTGGTAAAAGAAAGTTCTGTTGTTCCGTCTTCATCGAATAAAGTAACAGCATAAGGTGCTGCTCCGGTAAATTGAACACGAATTGCTGCCTGGTCTCCAGTACAAATGTCTGGTGTAACTGCAGAGGCGGTTACAGTAGGTTGCTTAAAGAACTTAATCGGAGTTCCCTGACCTACAGATACACATCCTTGTGGATCGTAATCAATACCACCCTGTCCATTAGGCTCTCCAGCTACTGGAGAAAGGTAATAGGTGGTTCCGTAATTCATTTTTGCAGCATCGAAGGCAAATTGAGGGGTAGGAAAGCTGTCTATAGGATCAACAATGTTTAATGCAGATCCTCTGTGAAGAACAAAGTACAGCGTGTCATTTGGATCGTTTTCGCGCTTTACCAGGACCGAGTCGTCATTAAACTGTGGCATTGCCATATCGGTTTCACAATATTCCAATGGAGCGGTATTCATGGTACCCGCATTGGTGAAACAACCACAATTTTTAAATCCAGAAATAACTACAGGACCACAACCATTGGCATCATCGAAAGAGATGCTGTAATTAGATTTGGTTGGATAATCATTTGTAGAAGTGAAATCTCTCGATACTCCCCCTGGGGTAAATGTACCATCGGGTGAAGAGTAAGTAGCCGGATCACCACCGAAAGCAGTGAATTTTACTTTGTAATCTAGAAGCTGTTCGCTACAATCTTCTACCAGGTCTCTAAACTTAGGAGGTTCGTTAAAGTCTATCTTAACAATAGATGTAAGTTCGTTACAATTAGGTCCAGCACTAACGGCATACTCGAATTCGTATTCACCATCGGTAGCCAAACTAGGATCGAATTTGTCACCCACTAATGCGCCAGAGAAGGTGATGTCTCTCCAGTCTCCACCGGCATCTGGTGTTCCACCCAATAAGCTGAACAAGTCGACAAGTCCACCTCCTGAACAAATTTTAAGGAAACCATCTTCCCCAGGATCTTTGTCTTGCAGTACGTTAACCGTTACAGCACTGGTTTTTGTAGAGGGACAAGTTGGATCGTCGCTGTGTCTTACGTTAGAAATGGTGTAGGTAGTTGTAACTGTTGGAGCGACGATTAATTGATATGGGTTTGCGGAAATGTTGCTATAACTATCTACGTCTGTACCATCGGATATATCAAATGATAGAGATCCATCGGCAGAGAAATTAATATTTACAGTTGCTTGGTCACCCTCACAAATATCTATGCTATTAACTTCAAAAGTTGGGTCAGGCTTGTTTCTAACCTTAACGGGTATTTGTCCAACATCAAATACAGCACAAATTCCTGGGTCGTTGGCACTGAATGCGGTAATACGCACATTAAAGCCATTAGGGAACCCTGTGTTGAACGGAACAAGTACCACTCCTCCATTTGAAGGTAGGGCGGTTTCAGTAACGCTACTAGTACCATTGCTTAGGGTAATGGAATAAGTGGTAGAGTTTCCTCCAGAAATGGAAATTTCAACAGGAACTTCGTCCCCTTTACAAACGGTGTACTCATCATCGGCAATGTAGGCCGAGTCTTTGGGTTGTACAGTAATAAGTGTGGTGTCTCTTTGGATACAGCCATCGGCATCTTCTACTTCAACGATATACTCCTCGTCTGAAGGCGGATATGCACTTGGGTTAGGGCTGCTGGTATTTGCAATTCCTGTGCTCGGTTTCCAATTGTAGGTTAAAGGAGCTTCACCTCCAGAACCCGTAGGAGATCCACCTAAAACAACAGGCTCTCCAAAACAAATGGTCTGATCTGGACCAGCGTTTGCGTTGGGTCCATCGAATACAGTTATAAGCTTGGTAATCTCAATGGTACAAGGTCCTGGATTAGGGTTGTCATTGGTAACGTACAAAGTAACTTCGTAGACACCTGGAGCGGTGTAAATGTGTTTAGGGTTGGTAGATACATTAAAAGTATCGCGCTGACCATCACCATAATCCCATACCCACTCATTTATGCTGGTGGAGCCTGATGCATCGTTATCTTCTGACATGTCGATGAATTCGGCTTCTACACCAATACATACATCCTCCTTCTTCTGGAATTCTGCGATAGGACAAATAGGACAAGTTGGTATTTCTAGGATAGGTCCATCCCCTCCGTTTTGAACATATGATTCTGCTTGGCCCCTTGAGGCAGTATAAATACCAAAAGGTGTATTGGTTCTTGAATAAATTCTTAGGGTGTTGGTGCTGATAGGAACGGGTACTCTTTTATAAAAGTAATTGCTAGTACCAATTTTCATCCATGCAGTAGCACCAGGTATAGCGTTAATGTTTCTGGTAGATACTCCATCGTCAAATTCTACTTGATTAAGAGAACCACCAACATCCTCCATAATGATGGTAAAGTCATTATTGGTTGTTGTGGCCGTTCTTAGAATGGCAAAAATGTAGGAGTCTACCCATAAATCGGTAGGGAAAACCATGATAGCTTCTGGATCCGAAGCTCCAACGTTATCTGTTTGCCAACCTTTTGGGTGTTGGGTTACCTGAACGGGTTTGTCAGAGGTAATAACCGTATTGGCGAAACCAAAATCGCCTCCAGCGGGGTTTCTGGGAACTTCGAAGAACGTATAACCATATCCATATCCGGCCCCATTGTCATAGGCAGGTGCGGCAAGAGTTACAGTTCTATCTCCTCTGTAATCGTTGATGGTTACTTTTGTGCCAACTTCACCCAGTACTTCAATATAATCACCCGAAACATCTCCTGCTCCACCACAAGTAACCGCTAGATTGGGATCTTGTCTGGGTATAACTTGGGCTGTTACGTGCTCTGTACCCCAACGTTTATTGGGCTGATAGGTTATGAAGGTGTTTTCACAGGCACCACACTCGTTACCTCCCGAACAGTCTACAGAACCTATTACAGCAACTGGTTTGCTGGCTTTTACAACGGTACCATTTAAAGTTGCACAATCTCGGTAAGGGCGGCGTGGGTAATCTGCTGTACAGTTTTGTCGCGTTTTACTCCATTGATATGTTTCTCCTTGATTTAAGATAATATCGATGGTGATTGGGTTGTCATTATTATCCCAAGTATCAATCTCAATGTCGGTAGAGTCCTCAGTTGCAACTACGGTATTACGCAGCTGTCCAAGGACCATAATTCCTCTAGTAGATAGTACATATTCATCATCCAGTTTGTCTACTGGTAGAATAATTTCTCCATCCACAGAAGCCGATTCATAGGTAACGGCATAAACCACTACTGGGAAATCCGCTTTTAGGAATATCCCCTTCTTTTCAACTCTGTTTGGACGGTCGTGATATATTGGTGTTCCTCCAGAGACCCTAGTGGGGACTTTAATTTGGGTGTATTGACCACGGTCTACGGTAAAATCTACACGCCAATTTAGGTGGGGTGCTTCTACGTAGGCATCCTCAATACAATAATCGGAAACGATGTACAGGAAAAGTCCTTCAGCATTTTCATCTAAAGGAGACATCCTGGGGAGGGTAAACCAGAATTCTTGCCCTGAAATTTTTTGAGCAACTGCTTCTTTCGAGTTGTATAGGGAACCTAGAATCGCAATTACAAAAAATAGATTTTTTAGTATTTTATTTAAAGGTCTCATTTTAAGGAATTATGTCAGTAGGCGCTTTTTAGACGCTCGGCAAAATTAATAGTTGCCCAACAATAAGTTAACGGATATTAAAGGAAATTTCCTTTTTATTTTTTTAAAACCAGTAAGCCCAAAGTTCAGTTTTGGGTCTAAATCCTGACGTGTAGTCAGTAAATGTTTGAAGGTCTTTGGATTGTTAACTTATTATAACGGCAAAAAACTCTTTTGATTCTCTAAATTCGCACTTTCAGTTGCCAGACAGTATTTGTATTTTTGGCGAAATTTTAAATCCAAACATGGATTCGTTTTCCTTTCTAAGCAATGCCGAACCCGAGGCATTTGAAAATCTTTATAAGCAATATCGTAACGATCCCACTAGCGTAGAGGATTCCTGGCAGAAGTTTTTTCAGGGTTTTGAGCTGGCTCAAACCCAATTTGGAGAAGATGCTCCAAATAAAGAACTGCCTAAAGAATTTAAGGTGTTAAACCTTATTCAGGACTACCGTACTCGTGGGCATTTGTTTACCAAAACCAATCCTGTGCGGGAGCGTAGGAAGTACAAGCCTAACCTCGATATCCAGCACTATGGCTTGGATGAGAAGGATATGGACACTGTGTTCCAAGCAGGGAATGAAATTGGTATTGGGCCTTCAACCTTGCGCGATATAATCAACCATCTCAGTCAGGTGTACTGCCAAAGCATTGGGGTGGAATTTATGTACATGCGCGAGCAAGAGGAGGTGAAGTGGATGATAGATACGCTTCATGTAAATTCCAACACACCCAAATTTTCGGTTGACGAAAAAAAATACATTCTTAAGAAGCTAACTCAAGCGAGCACTTTCGAAAGTTACCTTCACAAAAAATTTCCTGGTCAGAAAAGATTCTCTCTAGAAGGGGGTGAAACTTTAATTCCAGCCATCGATATGGTGGTAGAATATGGAGCTGACCTTGGAATCCGTCGCTATATTTTAGGTATGGCGCACAGAGGTCGTCTTAACGTGTTGGCCAACATATTTAATAAACCTTACCACAATATCTTCTCAGAGTTTTATGGTAAAGACTATGTGGAGGATGGATTTGATGGAGATGTGAAATATCACCTTGGATACGAGAAAAATCTTGTAACTGAGAGCCAACATCCTGTTGATCTTATTCTTTGTCCTAACCCATCTCACCTAGAAGCAGTTGATCCTGTTGCAGAAGGTTTAGCAAGATCTTCGATAGATCTAATCTACAATGGGGACAACGACAAAGTGGTACCTATCTTAATTCATGGTGATGCTGCAATCGCAGGTCAAGGTGTGGTTTACGAGGTGGCTCAAATGTCGCAGCTAGATGGGTATAAAACAGGAGGTACTATCCATATTATTATTAATAACCAGGTAGGATTTACAACCAACTACTTGGATGGAAGATCTTCTATATACTGTACAGATGTAGCTAAGGTTACTTATTCTCCGGTATTTCACGTAAATGGAGACGATGTAGAGGCCATAGTACACGTTGTTAAGATTGCCATGGCATTCCGCCAGAAGTTTAAGCAAGATGTATACATAGATCTACTTTGTTACAGAAAATATGGTCACAATGAGGGTGATGAGCCTAAGTTTACGCAGCCTATTCTGTATAAGGCAATTGCCAAGCACCCGAATCCGAAAGAAATTTACATGGAGAAATTAATTTCGGAGGGTACTATTACTGAAGATTTTGCAGCCGGACTAGAAAACGAATTCAAAGAGGAATTGGAGTCTGAGTTTGAGCGCGCAAAAGAAATGGAGATGAATAAAATTGAGCCGTTTATTGAAAGTGCAGGGAAAAATGCACCGGAATTAAATGGCGTTGGTAAAGATGCTCCAACTGCGGTAAGTGTAGATGAACTGAAATTTGTTGCAGAAAAAATAACCCAAATTCCAGAGGGTAAAAAAGTCTTCCGTAAGCTGAAAAAGATTTTCCAAGACAGGGAAAACATGATTACTGATGACAAGCTGGATTGGGGAATGGCCGAGCTCTTAGCTTATGGTACCCTGTTAAAAGAAGGGGTTCCAGTTAGAATGTCTGGTCAGGATGTAGAGCGGGGAACTTTCTCTCACCGACATGCAGTAGTTAAATTGGAGGATTCTGAAGAGGAGTTTATCCCGCTTAATGAAATTTCAAAAGATCAAGCTAAACTCAGCATATACAACTCCTTATTATCGGAGTACGGTGTTTTAGGATTTGAGTGGGGATACAGCCTTGCTGCCCCTCATGGTTTAACAATTTGGGAAGCACAATTTGGAGATTTCTTCAATGGAGCTCAAATCATTATAGATCAATTCTTATCTACATCTGAGGATAAGTGGAAAGTAACTAGCGGGTTGGTATTGTTACTACCTCATGGTTACGAAGGAATGGGTGCTGAGCACAGTTCTGCTAGGGTGGAGCGCTTTTTAACGCTTTGTGCAGAAGACAATATGCAAATTGTTAACTGTACCACTCCTGCAAACTTCTTCCACGCATTGCGCCGTCAGGTTAAGCGAGATTTTAGAAAACCTTTGATTGTTTTATCCCCTAAGAGTTTACTTCGTCATCCAAAGTGTGTGTCTAGTCTTAAGGATTTAGCCGAGGGTGGATTTAAGGAACTGATAGACGATGAGGTTGCAGATCCTAAGAAAATTAAAGAGGTAGTTTTCTGTACGGGTAAACTGTACTACGAACTATTAGAAAAACGCGAGGAGCTAAAAGCCGATGATATGGCAATTGTTCGTATCGAGCAAATGTATCCGGTTCCTTACAAGCAAATTGATGAGGTATATGCTAAATACAGCAACTGCGAAAGATTTGTTTGGGCACAAGAAGAGCCCGAAAACATGGGAGCTTTAGGATTTTTCCTGCGCAAATTAAGAGACTACAAAATTGAGTGGATTGCACGTAAAACAAGTGCAAGCCCTGCCTCTGGTTCTCCAAAAAGAGATGCCAAAAGACAGGCCCAAATGTTAGAGAGAGTATTTAAAAATCATTTAGAAACGGTTAAAGCATAATATAAAATGGCTTTCGAATTAAAAGTACCTAGTCCTGGAGAATCTATCTCCGAAGTAGAAATCGCACAATGGTTGGTTTCTGATGGAGATTATGTAGAAAAGGATCAGGTGATTTGTGAAGTAGATTCTGATAAGGCAACGCTTGAACTTCCATCGGAAGCTTCTGGGGTTATTAAGTTAATCGCAGAAGAAGGGCAGACAGTTGCTGTTGGAGAAGTGGTTGCCGAAATCGATACCGATGCGGAAGCGCCTGCAGGTAAATCTTCTGGTGGAGCAAAAAAGGAGGAAAGTGCTAAAGCACCAGACCCTATGCCTGCTAAGGAAGAGAAAAAGACCGAAGAGAAGAAGGAAGCTCCAAGCGCTAACCAAGATAAATCTTATGCAACGGGTCACCCATCTGCTGCTGCCAAGAAACTGATGGATGAAAACAATATTTCATCTGGTCAGATTAGCGGTACCGGAAAAGATGGAAGAATTACTAAGCAAGATGTTGTTGCTGCTATGGCGGCTGGAATCAATGCTGCACCAGTTCAAGGTTGGGGTGGGTCTAGAGATCAGCGCCGTGAGAAAATGAGCATGCTTCGTAGAAAAATAGCCGAAAGACTAGTTTCTGTGAAGAACGAAACAGCTATGCTTACCACTTTCAACGAGATTGATATGTCTCCGGTGATGGAGCTTAGAAAGAAATACAAGGATCAATTCCGAGAGCACCACGATGTAAATCTTGGGTTCATGTCTTTCTTCACCAAAGCTGTAACCGAGGCATTGAATCACTTCCCAGCTGTTAATGCTCAAATCGATGGTAAAGAAATTTTATTCCACGATTACGCAGATATAGGTATCGCCGTTTCTTCTCCGAAAGGACTTATGGTTCCAATTTTGAGAAATGCAGAGCAAATGTCACTTGCGGATATAGAGAAGGAAATAAAGAGGTTGGCCATTAAAGCTAGAGATGGAAAGCTTTCAGTAGATGAAATGACCGGTGGAACATTTACCATTACCAATGGTGGTGTGTTTGGTTCTATGATGAGTACTCCAATTATTAACCCTCCTCAAGTGGCAATTTTGGGAATGCACAATATTGTTGAGCGTCCTGTGGCGATCAATGGAAAGGTAGAAATCAGACCAATGATGTACGTTGCACTTAGCTACGACCACAGAATTATTGATGGTAAGGAGTCGGTTGGTTTCTTAGTTAAGATTAAAGAAATGATCGAAAACCCAGTTAAAATAGTATTTGGAGGTAAAGCTCCAGAAGAAATACTACTTAACCTTTAAGAAGTAGCTTACTTTATATAACCAAAAACCCCGGCATTTTGCTGGGGTTTTTTTATTTGGGAAAAGCAACTGGATTGTTTTCGTTGTACTTTCTTAAAAAGTAAAAGAGACGCTTTTTGCGCTTTCTTTTAGGAGTTTTATCAAGTAGCGAGGCTATTTTGGGATCTTTCGCTAGGATGGGAATTAACACCTTGCTGTTTGCTGGATATACCTCTCCAGTTTTATAATTGAGTATTATTTGTTTTAAATCTTTTGAAGGTATGGTTCTGTAATCACCAGGGAAGTAGGGATTGTAACTTAATGTCCTTTGGTAGGAAATTACCATAGCTGCAAATTGCCATAAAGCACCTGGATTTACGGTTCTTCCGAAATAGGAGCTTCCTTCGTGTTCAAACTGAATGTAAAAGGTTCCATTTTCGGTAAACCCAAAAATTTCAGCAGGGTTTAGCTTAAGGGTAGAATCTCCAGTTTTTACAAAATAGATTCTTTCAAGGGGTCTAAACTCACTAATTTGTTTTCCTTCCTTAGTTGTAAGCTGTTCGAACTTTAAGCTGGGTTTATTTAAAATGAAATCTTCCCACAATAGATAAACCCCATCTTTTAACTTAAAGTCGAGGTCATTACTATAGATACTGTCTTTAGCTACCGAGGATTGTGCTCCACAGCTAAGAACATACAATATCAATCCTATAATCGCCAGATACCTCATTTAACCTTGTCTAAGTATGCCGTTATGGTTTGGTAAAATGCTTCTGGTTGCTCGGCATGTAGCCAGTGGCCAGCATTTTTTATGGTTACCAAATGCGAGTTTACAAATTGTGCTTTAATATCGGGCCAGTCATCGTTTAGAATGTAATTCGATTTCCCCCCTCTAACAAACAAGGCTTTTGTTGCTACCTCATCTTTTGGTAAATCCTCTATTACCTTGGAAATTTCACGCTTTAGCACGGGTAGATTTATTCTCCAGGCTAATTGTCCTTTCTCCTTCCAGTAAAGGTTTTTCAGTAAAAACATGGCAACTCCAGGGTCTGAAATTACAGACTGAACTTGTTTGGTAGCTTCTGAGCGAGATTTAGTTTCTTCTAGGTTAACCGATTCAAAGGCTTTTATTATTTCATCGTGATGGGGAGGGTAGGATTTTGGTCCGATATCTGCTACCATCATAGCCTTTAGCTTTTCTGGATATAATTGGGAAAAACGCATAACCGTTTTTCCTCCCATTGAATGTCCGAGAATAAAGGCATCTTCTATGTCAAGGTGCTCCATCAGTTTGGCTACATCCTCCGCCATCAAATCGTAGTTAAAGTTATCGCTATGAAAACTCTTGCCATGATTACGGGCGTCGCATAAAACCACTCGATAATTTTCTGCCCATTGCCCGGCTAAGGTGCTCCAATTGTCAGATGATCCAAATAATCCATGTAAAATTATAAGCCAAGGACCTTTGTCGCCCATGGTTTTATGGTATATTATTTCATCAGGCATCGCTTGTACATTTGAATGGTGTTCTCAAGTCCGTAGTATAGTGCATCGGCGATTAATGCATGCCCAATTGAAACTTCCAATATTCCAGGAATTTCTTGATGAAGAAAAGCAAGGTTTTCCAAACTTAAATCGTGCCCTGCATTTACTCCCAGTCCCAAATCGTTTGCTCTTTTAAAGGCTTCCTTAAATGGGGCAATCGCCTGAATTTTGTCTTTTGGGTATTGCGTGGCATATTCCTCGGTATAGAGTTCAACGCGATCAGCTCCTAATTTTTTTACCGCCTCAAATTCCGTGGAATGGGCATCCATAAATAGGCTAACACGAGCATTTATAGATTTCAGTTCGGCAATTACCTCTTCGAGTAAGGATTCATTTCCCTTAACGGTCCAACCTGCGTTTGAAGTTAAAACATGGGGAGGATCTGGTACCAAGGTAACCTGCGCGGGCTTGGCCTCTTTTACCAATTCCAGGAAATCTTTAGATGGATAACCCTCTATGTTAAATTCTGTTGTAACAACTGGACTTAAATCCCTAACATCCTGATAACGGATATGTCTTTCATCGGGTCTGGGATGCACTGTTATTCCTTCTGCCCCGAAATTTTCGCAATCCGTCGCTACTTTTATTACGTTTGGTATATTACCTCCCCTTGCATTGCGGAGAGTGGCTACCTTGTTAATATTTACACTTAGTTTGGTCATTTCCCGTTTTAGTTTCAAATTCGAACCCGAGCCAAAAGTATAAAGAATAAAAGGGCTTTTTTGTTGTAGTATGTTAGCATCTTTAATTGTAAACCCAGACATCTTAGAATTGTATCCCAACGACACCGTTGAGGAAGCATTAAAAGCTATGGAAAGATACCTAGTTCGTCATCTTCCCGTGGTAGATAAGGGTACGCTTTTAGGAGTTGTGGGGAAGGAACAATTATTAAAGGAACCTGCGGACAAAAAGATAGACAAACTGAAAGGGCATCTGGTAGAGGCCCGTTTATTGGCTCAAATGCACTTCTTTGAGTGTTATAAGCTATTCTCGAAAACCGATTTAAGTGTTGTTCCTATTGTAGATCCCGATGGGGTTTTTATTGGAGTGGTAACTCGTTCTGATTTAACCAAATACATGGCGGAAAATACGGGAATCAATGAAGCAGGAGCCATTGTGGTTTTAACCATGCCACCAAAAGATTACAGCCTTCACCATTTGGCTCAGATGGTGGAAGGAAATGATGCACATATTCTCCATGCCTACTGCTGCCCCAAGGAGGCTAAAAACGAATTAGAGGTTACCTTAAAACTAAATACCACGAGAATAGGAGGGGTTTTGCAGACCTTTCATCGTTACGGTTACACAGTTTTGGCTACATTCGATAAGAATAACGACACCGATTACCTAAACGACCGTTACGAAGCCTTATTGAAATATCTCAACATGTGAGTAGGATTTTTTCTTTTCTCCTTTGCTTTTCACTTACCTCCCTTTTTGCGCAAAGCGATAACCTATATCGTTTAGCGGAAATTACCATTGAGGGAAATAAAATCACCCAGCGTTCTATTGTTTTAAGAGATGTTGAGCTGCATGAAGATTCCTTGTACAATAAAGCGGCTATAGAACGAAGAATTAAAAACAGTAGCGACAATCTTTATCGAACGCGCTTATTCAATTTTGTGGATCTGGTTCCAACCTTTTCCGACAGTACTTTTTCGCTAAAAGTTAGCTTAACCGAACGTTGGTACATCTGGGCTTTGCCAGTTTTTGAGTTGGCCGACCCCAATTTTAATGTTTGGTGGGAGTCGCGCGATTTTAATCGGGTAAATGTTGGGATAAATGTTGATCACAATAATTTCCGGGGTCGTGCAGAGAAATTATCGCTGCGCTTAAAGTGGGGATATAACAAACAATTGGGCCTGGCCTATTCCATTCCATACATAAATAGGGATAAGACTATTGGAGTTTCAGTATCCACCCAATACCGACAGCGTTACGAAGTAATTTATGCTACCGAAAATAATGTTAGGTCTCAGTATGCACAGCTTGGAAATGCTACCCGTGAAGAGTGGACCAACCAAGTAGAGTGGTCTTACCGGCCTGGAAATCGCTTTACAGGATTTTTAAGCTTATGGCAAAACAACTCCCAGGTTCAGGATACGGTTTTGGAAATCGCCCCAGATTATTACGGAGGGCGTAACTTCTTAAATTATTGGGGAGCATCTATTTTCTTAAGGTACGATTCTCGCGATTTACCCAGCTATCCAACCAGTGGGAACTACGCCACACTTAGCATAAGTAAGCCCGGGTTAGGACTAAATGAGGATTACAACTTTGATATTTGGTCTCTGCAGTTTCGATATTCAAAGTATCTCCCACTTTCCGAAAACTGGGTCTTTGCCTCTGGTATGGACTTGGGGATGATTTCCTACAATCAATTGCCCTATTTTTTCCAGTCTGGTTTTGGCATTACTGCAGACATAAGAGGGTACGAGTTGTACTTTGTAGAGGCTCAGCGCTATGCCGTTTGGCAAAACCAAATTCGTTTTTCTATCCTAAAAGACAGGGAGTTTAGTCTCCCATTTATAAAAAACCCCAGTTTTGGCAGAGTGCCGTATGCCTTATATATAGGTGCTCACAGCGATTTCGGTTATTCTGAAGACGATATTTATACCCGAAGAAATCCCATGGATAGAAAATTATTAATCGGTTATGGATTGGGGGTAGATTTTGTAACCTACTACGATAAAGTGTTTCGTATAGATTACTCCGTGAATGCGTTTGGTAAATCTGGGGTATATTTACACTTTAAAAAAGCATTCTAGCATGCGCATTGCGGTATACGGAAGAAATTTTGCAGATAATTTTGGTCCTGCCATACAGTTTTTGTTTTCCAAACTGGTTGAAAACAATGTGCAGCTATCTATCTACAACCCCTTTTGTAAGTTCCTCTATCAAAAAATTGAGTTTCCACCATCGTATCGAAAATTTCATGATCACGAGGGATTAAAAAAAGAAAAACCCGACTTACTTCTCAGTATAGGTGGAGATGGTACCATATTAGATGCCATTACGCTGGTTAGAGATATAGACCTTCCCATTTTGGGTATCAATACAGGTCGATTGGGTTTTTTATCCAGTGTAGCGCGAGAGGAAATCAGCAGCACGGTTAAGCACATTCTTAATAAAGATTACGAAGTGGAGTGCAGAAGTTTGCTACACATAAATGAGCCGGCCGATATATTTCCAGAGCAGAATTTTGCCCTCAATGAACTTTCCGTTTTAAAAAAGGAATCGAGTTCTATGATTACGGTACATGCTTTTATAAACGACCAGTACCTTAATTCATATTGGGCAGATGGACTTATTGTAGCAACGCCTACGGGTTCTACGGCCTACTCTTTAAGTTGCGGGGGCCCCATTCTAGTTCCCGACGCGGGTAACTTTGTATTAACGCCTATTTCTCCGCATAACCTTAATGTTAGACCTATTGTTATTGGCGATAACAACAAAATTACCTTAAAAGTTGAGGGTAGAGATTCTAGCTTTTTGGTTGCTATGGATTCTAGAACGGCATCGCTTAATTACAAACAGACCATAGAGGTGCAAAAGGCAGATTTTCAGATAAAACTAGCCAAACTGCCCTTTCAGAATTTCTATCACACACTTAGAAATAAGCTGATGTGGGGATTGGATAAAAGAAATTAACGTTTCCACCACAATAAAAAAGCCGATTATCCATTTACTACCCGATATGTTAAATCGCGTCCTGCTAATTTTAGGAATCACCATAAGTTTAGGAACAAATGCCCAAGATCTACGGTCGCTTGGTAGCAAAGAGTTTGGCGTGGGCTTGGGTAATTTTTATTATTTGGGAGAATTAAATCAGGAGCATTTTAATGCGATAACTCCGGGATTACAATTAAGTTATCGAATAAATATCACCCGTAGAATTGGCTTCAATTTCAATTTGGGATTTGGAGAAATAGAAGGCGCAGATAGTTTATCTAACATAGATTGGAACAGAAACAGAAACCTTCATTTCAGGAGTAAAATCCAGGAATTCGGGGTCCTTTTCGAGATAAACTATTTCGAGTATCAACTGGGAAATAAGAAATTTCCTTTTAGTCCCTATTTATATTTTGGGTTGAGTGCATTCCACTTTAATCCGCAAGCTTTAACGGACGATGGTGCTAATTATCGTGATTTACAGCCAATTGGTACAGAAGGTCAGAACTTTGAGGGTGGCTCCCCATATAAATTATTTAACTTTGCCGTCCCTTTTGGAGTAGGTATTCGGGTTAACGTAGTTAAAAACCTTGGTATCACTCTTTTTACAGGAATGCGAAGGACTTATACCGACTACCTTGACGATGTAAGTTCGGTGTATTCCAACCCAGATTTTTTTGCTGAGGAGGATAGGCAATTTGTCGACAGATCCATAGATCCAGCAAGAGAAGACGGAACAAACACAGGTTTGGAAAGAGGGAATAACAGAAATAAAGATTGGTACAATCACACGGGCTTTATGTTGTCTTTTAAAATTCAAAAGAAAAGAAACATGTGTCCAGCGTGGTACGCGAATTAGTTAGAGGTGGAGGAAGAATTAAAAAAGCAAATAGACCTTAAGCGGGTTCCCAAACACGTTGCCGTTATCATGGATGGTAATGGTCGCTGGGCCAAGAACAAGGGCGAGGATAGAATTTTTGGGCATACCAATGGGGTTAGATCGGTTAAAAACACCTTGGTAGCGGCTACTGAGTTGGGTATAGATCACCTTACGCTATATGCTTTCTCTAGCGAAAACTGGAATAGACCTAAAGAAGAGGTTGACGCCCTTATGGATTTGCTGGTATCTACCTTGATGAATGAAATTGAGGAGTTGCACAACAATGGAGTTCGTCTTTCTGCCATTGGCGATTTGGAGATGATTCCAGAATCGTGCCGTAATGCCTTAAAGCAAGGAATAAAGGATACAAAAGACAACACCAAAATCAATTTAATTCTGGCACTAAGCTACGGGAGTAGAAAAGAGATAGCAGAAGCGGCCAAAATCTTGGCTAAGAAATTGAAATCTGGTGAAATCCAAGAGGAGGATATAACTCCAGAAGCGATTTCTAAGGAGCTATATACCAAGGATATTCCAGATCCAGATTTACTTATTCGCACCTCAGGTGAAACGAGAATCAGTAACTTTTTACTGTATCAAGCGGCTTATGCCGAACTATATTTCACGCCAATTCTGTGGCCCGACTTCGATAAAAGCGAGTTTTATAAAGCAATATTAGATTACCAAAAACGCGAAAGACGCTTTGGTAAAATCAGTGAACAAATTTCCATTTGATATTCATGCGATTTAGCAAGATAGTCCTACTCATATCCCACCTTATTTTAATCTCAAATTTTGCCCAAGCTCAAATTTTATTAGGTGGTGAGAATAAGATTAACCTCGATGTGGTTCAGAAGTATAAAATCGAGGGTATTAGCGTTACCGGATCTAAGGAGTTCGATCCCGAAGCGGTTATTCTGTTCTCTGGGTTATCCGTTGGAGACGAAATTAAAATTCCCGGTGAGGCCCTTACAAAAGCTATTAAGAACCTCTGGGATCAGGATCTTTTCTCCAATGTGCAAATTAGACTTGGGGAGTTTCGTCCACCAAATAGAATTTACCTAAACATCCACCTTGGTGAACGTCCTCGATTATTAAAATATAAGTTTACCGGAATTAAAAAGAGCGAAGCCGATAACCTTCGTGACGGAAAAATTAAGCTGCGCCTTGGTACTATTGTTAATGAAAATGTACTGCAAAACACCGAAAATGCCATTAAGAAATACTTTGTAAACAAAGGATATCTGCAATGTAAGGTGGAAATTGAGGAGGAACTTAGTAAGAACATCGATAATAGCCTTATCCTAAATATTAAAATTGATAAGGGACAAAAGGTGAAAATTGGTGCCATTACTTTTGAAGGGAACAGTGAAATTCCGGACAAGAAGCTTAAAAAGGCGATGAAAGAAACCAAGGAAAAAGCCTTTTGGCGCATTTTTTCTAGATCTAAATTCATCGAAAGCGAGTACCGATCCGATAAGCTTAAAATCATTGAAAAATATAATGCTAAGGGGTATAGAAATGCCAAAATCCTCAGCGATTCCGTATACTATAAGCCTAAAGAAAACCTGGTTTACGTAAACATTAAGGTGAAGGAAGGGAATAAGTTTTATTTCCGAAATATTCGCTGGGTTGGAAATACTAAATACAAATCTGACTACCTAAGTAAGATACTTGGAATTAAAAAGGGCGACGTTTATAATCAGGAGGTATTAAGCTCGCGTTTATACGGATCTGGGCAAGGGAACGATGTTAGTTCACTCTACTTAGATGATGGTTACTTATCGTTTAACGCACAGCCTATGGAGGTGCTAGTAGAAAACGATTCTATAGATTTTGAAATCAGAATTATAGAGGGGAAACAATACGATATCAACCGTATCATCCTAACCGGAAATGATAAAACCAACGATAGGGTAGTTCGAAGAGAAATTAAAACCCGTCCGGGAGATTTATTTAGTAGATCGGAAATTATAAGAACCAATAGAGATTTAGCTGCGCTTAATTACTTTAACCCAGAAAGCATGGGAGTAAATCCACAGCAGAACCCTATGGATGGTACTGTGGACATTGAGTATACGGTAGAAGAAAAACCAAGTGACCAGATTGAATTATCTGGTGGTTGGGGAGCCGGAAGGGTGGTAGGAACCCTGGGCTTGTCACTAACCAATTTCTCCATCTCCAACATGTTTAAAAAAGGCGGATGGGACCCAATCCCATCGGGAGATGGACAAAGGTTATCTATCCGTGCGCAATCTAATGGGGTGTTTTACCAGGGATATAACTTGTCTTTTACCGAGCCTTGGCTTGGAGGGTCTAAACCCAACTCATTCTCGGTGAGTTTAAGTCACTCGGTACAAACCAATGGGCAGCCTAAGTTTATCAATAATGGGGAGGATAGAGTACTAAACCCAGTGCGTCAAAGCCTTAAAATTTCAGGTTTTTCACTTGGATTGGGTAAGCCACTTCTTTGGCCAGATAACAACTTTTACTTCTATCAATCGGCGGCATATCAGTACTACGATCTGAATAATTTTGGGTCCATCTTTACCTTTGCCAATGGTTATTCGAACAACATCTCTTATACCGCTGTATTGTCAAGGTCGTCGGTAAACCAGCCTATCTACCCAAGGTCTGGATCCAATGTAACCTTAACCCTAAAGGCAACACCTCCATATTCATTGTTTAACGGCAAAAATTACGAGGGAATCTCAGATCAGGAGAAGTATAAATTTGTGGAGTACCATAAGTGGAAATTCACTTCTACGTGGTATACGGAGTTAGCAAAGAATTTGGTTTTAAAAACCAAGGTAGGATTTGGTTTCTTGGGGCAGTATAACCAAGATATTGGTCCATCACCTTTCGAGCGTTTTTACTTAGGAGGTTCGGCACTAACTGGATTTGCACTTGATGGTAGAGAGATTATTGGGTTAAGAGGGTACGATGACTTGTCCCTTTCTCCACAGGAAGGAGCCTTGTACATCTCTAAATTTACCATGGAGTTGAGGTATCCACTTTCACTAAATCCTAGTGCAACAATATTCCCACTAGCCTTCTTAGAGGCGGGTAATACTTGGTCGGATTTTAAGTCTTACGATCCATTTAAAAACTTCAGATCCGGAGGGATTGGATTGCGAATTTTCTTACCTATGTTTGGGATGCTTGGATTGGATTATGGATGGCGTTTCGACGATGTTCCGGGTAACCTAAATATGCCAAAGGGACAAATCCATTTTACAATTGGCGCGAATCTTGGAGAGTTATAGAAAATTAAATTCAAGAATTATGAAGAAGTTATTGTTATTGCTTGCATTTATTGGAGGATTTTCTGCTGTAAATGCACAAAAGTTTGCCTACGTAGATTCGGATTATATCATGAAACAGATTCCTGAATTTCAGGAAGCACAAAAGGAATTAGATAATCTTTCTACTACCTGGCAAAAGGAAATTGAGAAGCGCTATCAGGAAATAGAGGAAATGTACAAATCGTACCAAGCTGAGGCGGTTTTATTAACGGAGAAAATGAAGCAGCAGCGCGAAGAGGCCATTATTAAAAAGGAACAAGAAGTTCAGGAATTTCAAAAAAGTAAGTTTGGTGTAGAGGGAGAGCTTTTTAAAAAGCGTCAGGAGCTAGTTCAGCCAATTCAGGATAAGGTTTACGATGCTTTAAAAGAGGTTTCAACCTCTAGTGGATACGATTTCATTTTCGATAAATCTCAGTCTGGTATACTATTTGCTGATGATAAATACGATAAAAGTGATCTAGTCCTCCGTAAGTTGGGCGTGAAAATAGGGATCAATTAATTTTAAAATATAATTTTGCCGACCACAAAAGGTTTTGAAAAAGTAATTATGAAAAACATATTAGTAACATTATTAGCAGTTGTTGGATTAAGTTTTGCAACGGTAGCTCAAACCAAACTTGGACACGTTAATTCTCAGGAAATTCTAGTTAAGATGCCAGAATATAAGCAGGCACAAACTAAGGCTGAGACTTTTGCAAAAGAGTTAGAGGGAAGTCTACAAAGCATGACTACCGAGTACCAAAAAAAATTAGCTGGTTTACAATCTAAAGAGGGTAACATGACCAACACTGAGAGAGAAACAGCTATTTCTGAGTTGCAACAACTAGAGCAACGTATTCAAAGTTTTCAAGTTTCTGCCCAAGAGCGCATGCAAAAACAAGAAAGCGAATTGCTAACTCCTATCATTGAGAAAGTTAGAGGAGCAATTAAGAAGGTTGGTGAAACCAATGGGTTTACCTACATTTTCGACCTTTCTACGGGTGCTACTGTTTACCAAAACGGAACTGACGTAACTCCTTTAGTGAAGAAAGAGTTGGGTTTGCAGTAACCCGGGTAGAACGCGGGAAATTTTAATTAGAGAAATGTAAAACGGTGGGATTTATCCCGCCGTTTTGCGTTATTGCACTACACTTTTAGCAATGGCAGAACTGTATTTTAACGATCATGCACCCATAGGTGTTATCGACTCCGGTATTGGGGGGCTTACGGTAGCGAATGCCATAAGGGATTTATTACCAAATGAAGCCATTTATTATTTTGGAGATACGGCTCACCTTCCTTATGGGGATAAATCAGCGGCTTCTGTTAGATACTATACTGCACGTATCACCGATTTGTTAGTTAAAAAAGGGTGTAAATGTGTGGTTATTGCTTGTAATACAGCTTCTTCTTTTGCAGCGAAAACAGCTGAGGAGATTGCAGATGGGGTTAAGGTTATTGACGTTGTTACTCCTGTGATTGAACATATTATCCAATACTTATCTAACAAGAAAATCGGTATAATCGGAACTAAGGGAACCATAGAAAGTAGAATTTACCCAAGAAGGCTAAAACTAGAGGGTAAAAACATAGATGTAAAATCCATGGCCACCCCGCTTTTGGCAAGTATGGTTGAGGAAGGTTTTTTTAAAAATAAAATTTCAAAGGCGGTAATTAATCAATATTTATCCAGCCATCATTTATCAGGAATAGAAGCCTTGGTTCTCGCTTGTACACACTACCCATTAATTAAACCAGAAATATCTAGCTACTATAATGCTCAAAACATAGATGTAGAGGTGGTAGATAATGCTTCACTTACGGCCAAGGCGGTGAGAAATTATCTGGAAATTTCAGGTTTGCTCAATTCGGGTATCCAAAAACCCGATCACTTTATGGTAAGTGATTACACCAAAAGCTTTGAAGTGTCTACTCAAATATTTTTTGGAGAAAAGGTTTCCCTCGAAGAAGTGAGGATTTGGGATTGAATCATTCTTCTTTAAACCAACTTGCATACTTAACGTAGTTATTTGCAATTCTATTTACTTCTCCTTCGGTTAATTCTGGGCTTATATCCTTTACTTTTTTAGCGGGAACTCCAGCCCAAACTGTTCCCGATGGTATATGTGTATTGGCAGGTACTACCGCCCCAGCGCCAATTATGGTGTTTGATTCTACCACGCAATTATCCATTACAATAGCTCCCATACCTATAAGTACATTGTCGTGTATGGTACATCCATGCACTAAGGCATTGTGACCTATGGATACGTTGTTGCCAATTGTGGTTGGTGCTTTTTGAAAGGTGCCGTGAATTACCGCTCCATCCTGCACATTCACCTTATTTCCCATTTTAATAAAGTGGACATCGCCACGTAAAACAGCATTAAACCACACCGAGCAATCATCTCCCATGCTTACTTCGCCTATAAGGGTCGCATTGGGAGCAAAAAAACAGTTTTTACCATAGCTTGGATTGTGTCCTCTAACCGGAACAAATAGGGCTTCTTGTTTCATTTAGCAGTATTTTTGTCAGGCTTAACATCAATTAGAGTGCTAGCGCGCTTTTCTTGTATAGTTTTGCAGGCGAAAGATACATTATGGAGACCAAAAAAATTCCTACATCAGTATATGCTGAAGTTACCCCAAACCCCAACACAGTAAAATTTGTTGCCAACAGGGTAATTATGCCGTTTAGCAGAGCCATAGAATTTAAAACTGCTGAAGAAGTAAAAAACCACGCGCCTTTGGCGACTCAGCTTTTTAATTTCCCTTTTGTTCAGTCTTTATTTTTCAGTACCAACTTTGTGTCGGTTACAAAAACGGATGCGGTGGATTGGGATCTACTCACCATGCAGGTTAGAGAGTTTATTCAGGAATATTTATTGGAAAATGAATGGGCAGTGGTATCCATTCCAGAAGACGACGAAACCGAAGCTGCTACCCAACAAGAAAATAAGGAGGCTCCGAAGGTTGGTCATGCTATGCCAACCAACGAAATAGAGGAGAAAATTGTAGAGGCTTTGGATGAATATATCCGACCAGCAGTTGAAAGCGATGGGGGGGCGATCGACTTTAAATCTTTTTCTGACGGAAAATTAGAAGTAGTTTTAAGAGGTTCTTGCTCTGGATGTCCATCTAGTGTTGTGACGCTAAAAAATGGAATTGAGACGCTGATGCAAAATATGATTCCACAAGTAAAGGAAGTTGTAGCACACGAGCACTAAGCAATGTATTTAGTAATGCTATATTTAGCGGAAATTTTTGGACGTGTCGGATAGTCTGGTCATCATCCCCACATATAACGAGCGGGAAAACGTAGAAAATATTGTTAGGGCTGTGTTCTCTGAGGAACACCCGTTCCATATACTCATTGTGGATGATAACTCCCCCGATGGAACCCAAGATATCGTTCGCGAACTCCAAAAAGAATTTCCAGACCGCCTATTCCTGCATCCTCGCGCGGGAAAAATGGGATTGGGTACTGCCTATATCGAAGGCTTTAAAATAGGTTTAGATAACGGCTACGAGTACATCTTTGAAATGGATGCGGATTTTTCGCACAATCCCAAAGATTTAATCCGACTAAGGCAAGCATGCCAAAATGGGGGAGATGTAGCCGTTGGATCCAGATATTGTAAAGGAGGTAGAGTTAGTAACTGGCCAGTGGATAGAATTCTTATGTCATACTTCGCTAGTTTGTATGTAAGGATAATTCTATGGGTACCCATTAAAGACACCACGGCTGGGTTTATTTGTTACACAGCTAAGGTGTTAAAATCAATAGACCTTAACCGCGTGCGTTTTATTGGATATGCCTTCCAAATTGAAATGAAATATAGAGCCCATAAAAAGGGGTTTTGGGTAAAAGAAGTGCCTATAACCTTTGTAGATAGAAGATTTGGAGTTTCCAAAATGAGTATGGGCATTTTTAAGGAAGCCGTTGTAGGTGTACTTAAAATGAAATTTATGAAGTTATGAGTCAAACGTTAATCAAGGAAGTACGCATAGTAAGATCATCGGGAATTGTAGAAGGAGACCTATTAATAAAGGATGGAAGAATTGCCAAAATAGGATCTAACATTACCCCAGAAGGCGCGCATAGAGTGGTTGATGGAAAAGGGAAGCTTTTATTCCCTGGTATGATAGATGATCAGGTGCATTTTCGCGAACCAGGATTAACACATAAGGCCAACATTAAAACAGAATCGGCAGCTGCAGTGGCAGGAGGTATTACCAGTTTTATGGAAATGCCCAATACCAAGCCAGCCGCTATTACCCAAGAATTACTTCAAGATAAATACGACATAGCCGCAAAGGTGTCTCCAGCTAACTACAGCTTTTTTATGGGGGTGTCTAACGATAATTTGGATGAAGCCCTTAAAACGGATCCAACCAAAGTTTGTGGATTGAAGATTTTCATGGGATCATCAACGGGGAACATGTTGGTGGATAAAGAAGAAGTTCTGGAGGGGATATTTTCTAAAAGTAGCATGTTAATTGCTACCCACTGTGAGGATGAAGCAACCATCCGAGCAAATTCCCAAAGGGCTAAGGATCAATTTGGAGACAATGTTCCAATCCGTCAACACCCAATAATTAGAAGCGAAGAGGCTTGTTACCTATCTTCTTCTAAAGCGGTGGAGCTGGCCAAGAAATACAAGGCAAATCTCCACATTCTTCATATTTCAACCGCCAAGGAAATTGAGCTGTTCTCTAATTTGCCACTAGAAGATAAGCACATTACAGCCGAGGCTTGTGTGCATCACCTGTGGTTCACAGATAAAGATTACGACACCAAGGGAACTCACATAAAGTGGAACCCTGCGGTTAAAAAAGAAAGCGATAGAACTGCTATTCGCAATGCGGTGGTTAATGGGCAAATAGATGTCTTAGCAACCGATCATGCACCTCATACACTAGAGGAAAAAAGTAATAATTACTGGAATGCTCCTTCCGGTGGGCCATTGGTTCAGCATGCCTTTGTGGCTTTGTTAGAGCTGGTTAAGCAGGGCGTATTTACCTACGAACTTATAGCAGAAAAGGCCGCCGAGAATGTGGCAAAAAGATTCATGATCGATGATCGTGGATTTATAGAGGAAGGGAATTTTGCTGATTTGGTTCTAGTATCAGAAAACTCCTGGAAGGTTTCTAAAGAAAATATACTCTACAAATGCGGTTGGTCGCCTTTTGAGGGAGAGAACTTTTCGCATAAAATAGAAGAGACTTGGGTAAATGGAAATTCGGTTTATGCCAATGGAAAAGTGCAGTTTTCTGAGCCGGGAATGCGTTTGAGTTTCTATCGAAAGTAAGATGAGGGTATTAATAATTTTCCTGGGATTTGTAGCTGCTTTTGCAGTTGCTTGTTCAAGCAACGCTCCTCAGGATAACAAGAGTAAACAGACCCAGAAAATTCCAAAAATTCACGATACCACCTGGGTAAATCTTATTACGGAGTTATATTTTGCCGAGGCGCTTAAGAATAAGCGTCAGGTGGCAAAAAAGAACATAGTAGACGAAGTGCGCTGGATGGATTCTACCATTGTCGCACACTATGGCCTAACCCCAAAGGAATTCGAAATGGCTTACGTTGCCTTAGGTAGAGATTTTCAACGTATAGAGCGCATCTACGATCAATGTTTAGAGAAGTTAAGCAGATTGGAAGCTAGAATTAAATCCGATTCGCTTAAAACCTACGACTTTCCAAAAGACTTAAGGTAGCTTACCATGTTTTCCGTAATAAGCTCGGGACTTTGCTTTGATCCATAATGGGTAGCAAACTCTGGAGAATCGTATTGGCTATCGCTTATTAATGCATCAACAGCTGGTTTAGGTAGGGGTTGTGGTTCCTTACTGAATCCGTAAACAATCTTAGTTATGAAACTTCCTGCCTTTAGTAAGGCGGATGAAAGAGGTTTAACCTTTTTGGAGATGCCCAGGTGTTTTGCAATAGCAGCATTTAGCTCTGCAAATTTAAAGGAACTACTCACTGCGGTATTATCTACTACTTCTTTACCATCCGCTAAATCAGCCACGTAATTTGCTAGATCTATAATTTCTACAAAACCTGTGGAACCAACGGGAGCGTATGTCCAACCTTTTTTTATCCAGCTAAAAAGTTGATGAAATTCGTTGTTTGGAGGAGGAGGCCCCAAAACCACACCGGGCCTTACAATTATCCCTTCCAATCCTTCTTCCTCTCCCCTAAGTACCTCTAACTCGCCAAGGAATTTGCTAAGACCATATGCGCTATCGAATTTATCCTCGAGTTTACCTTGCATGTTGCTCATGTAGGAGCAGGTCGCGATAGAACTCAGGTAGATGAATTTCTCGAATTTTAGGTCAATGCAAGCGTTTACTAGAGATTCGGTAAGATCTCTGTTCGCTTCAATAAGGTCGTCTTTATAAGAGTTATCGAAACAGATGAGCCCAGCACAGTGGACAAAAACCTTGTGGTCTGCCAGTTTCTCTCTTACTTCAAAAGGATCATTATAATCTATTTCGCACCAATTCACCAGATTTAAATCTTCAGAATTAATCTGGTAATGCTGTACCAATGAATTAAAATAAGACCGGTCTGCATTGGGTCTTACCAATCCTGTAATGCGCTTTTTCCTGCGTATACACTCTATCATAAAATGGCTTCCTAAGAATCCATTTGCTCCACTAACAACTAACATCTTTACACTTACAGGGGTTAATTTCTTTCTAAGGGCAGCCCAAATATTATATTTGCCCGAAAATGTAACAAGAAATGAGCAATTATGTTGACGAATTAAAATGGAGAGGCATGTTTCAAAATGCGACTCCCGATGTAGAAGCCTTGTTATCAAAGGGTTCTAAGGTAGGGTATACGGGTTTTGATCCCAGTGCAGATTCTCTGCATTTAGGAAACATGGTTGCTATTATGATGCTTGTACATTTTCAACGTATGGGGCATAAACCTATCGCATTGGTAGGTGGTGCAACCGGTATGATTGGAGATCCAAGTGGGAAATCTGCCGAAAGAAATTTACTCGATTTAGAAGAGTTAAGACACAATCAAGATTGTATTAAAAAGCAATTAGAAAAATTCCTCGATTTCAAAGGGGAAAATGCAGCCAAACTGGTAAATAACTACGATTGGTTCCAGGGGATGGGCTTTTTGGAGTTTATTAGAAATACTGGAAAACACATTTCGGTTAATTACATGATGGCCAAAGACTCGGTAAAAAATAGATTGGAAACCGGGATTTCTTTTACCGAATTTACCTATCAACTTATTCAGGGCTACGATTTTTTGCATTTATACCAGAATGAGGATTGTGTTCTGCAAATGGGAGGATCAGATCAATGGGGAAATATTACTACCGGAACTGAATTGATCAGACGTGTTGCTGGTGGTGAAGCGCATGCTATTACATGTCCTCTAATGACCAAGTCTGATGGAACCAAGTTTGGGAAATCAGAACAGGGAAATGTTTGGTTGGATGCCGAGAAAACTTCACCCTATCAATTTTATCAGTTCCTTCTTCGAACGGCAGATGAGGACGCAGAGAAATTAATTAAAATTCTTAGCCTAAAGTCTAAGGACGAGATTTTGGGGATTATAGCCGAGCACAATGAAAACCCAGGAGCTAGGGCCCTGCAAAAGGCATTGGCCGAGGAACTTACTATAAGAGTGCACAGTCAGGAAGATTTAGATCAGGCCGTAAAAGCAAGTGGAATACTGTTTGGGAAATCTACCTCAGATGATTTGAAATCACTTAGCGAGCGTGCATTCTTAGAGGTTTTTGAGGGTGTACCTCAGGCCGAAATAGATCGGGCAAGGCTTGGGGAAATTGATGCGATTGAGTTGTTTTCCGATGAATCGGGCTTTTTAAAATCGAAAGGGGAAGCTAGAAGGGCATTTAAAGAGAATTCCTTATCGCTGAATAAAGAGAAGATTAAAGAAGATTTTAAAGTGGATGAATCTATCCTACTCAACAATAAGTATGTACTTTTGCAACGAGGAAAGAAAAACTACTTTTTAGTAGTGGTTAAAAACTAGAAAAAGAAGGAATTAACATTCAGGTAATATATGCAGCGTTAAGCCGTAATACCTTTACACCACATGAGTAGGAAGCCACCGAAAACATCCAATTCTCTTTCCTCTAGAAATTTTCAACTAGTTGAATTAATCCGCACAGAGAAAATCTTTTTATCTCTGATTTTGGTTGGATTTATTGTGTCTGCTCTTTTCTATCAGCAACGCAACATTGCCATGTGGATAGGTTTCGCTTTTGCAGGTTACGCTGCAGTTGCCAACGATAGTATTCAAACCATTGGAACATTTATTGGTTCTAACCAAAAAACCAAATGGTGGATTTTATGGCTGTTTATCGGAGGCTTGTTTTTACTTACGGTTACGTATAGCTTTTTCGAATTTGATGGCGATGTTACCTATCAGCGCTTAAGCGATGGAAAGGGAGGAAGTAAATATCCTCACCCGGAATCCTTTTCTTATTTGCAGGTAGTTGCCCCGCTATTTTTATTGATCATAACGCGTTTAAGAATGCCGGTGTCAACCACATTCTTATTGTTGTCATCCTTCAGTGCAACTTCAAGTGGAATTACATCAGTATTAGCTAAATCCTTGTCTGGATATGCCATGGCTTTTATTGTGTCTGGAGTTATCTGGGCAATTAGCTATAACTACATCCGAAAGTGGTTTAAGCATAGGAAAAGTCATAGAGCTTGGACCATTATTCAGTGGATTACTTCAGGTACGCTTTGGTCGGTTTGGATTATGCAGGACGCCGCTAACATTGCGGTGTATTTACCTCGCCAGTTAGATGGAGTCCAATTTCTTGGTTTTGCAGCGGTTATTTTCCTTGGCTTAGGAGTGATTTTCTATCTAAAAGGTGATAAGATTCAAGGAATTGTAACCGAAAAAACAAGGTTAGAAGATGTTAGAGCCGCAACTTTTGTCGACTTTATCTATGCACTTCTGCTTATTTATAAGCTATTCATTTCAACGGTTCCGCTTTCTACTACCTGGGTTTTCCTTGGGGTCTTAGGGGGTAGAGAAATTGCCATTAATATTCTTAGAAAGAAATCGGGTAAAAAGCACGTTAAACAATCGTTCAAGATTGTTGGAAGAGATATGCTTTATGCACTAATTGGACTTGCGGTTTCTATTATTATCGCCTTGGCGGTAAATCCAACTATTCACGATGCGCTTTTAGGCAAGCATTAAATTACAACCTCGAGCTTCGCTGTTATCTAGTCTTCCCAAAACATTAAACTGAGTAGCGTTGGTTTTAACGCCAATGTCATCGGTTGCGATAAAACTACAGCTGTCTATATTGGCCAAATCGATCACATTTATTGCTCCCGATTTTCCGGGAGATAAAACTGAAAATGGGTCTCTGATATCTCTAATTTGAATCCCCATCCATGGAGCAGGTGTAAAAACGCCATCGGTGAAATAGGCTTGAGACAATAATTCCGTCATTCCGTATTCGCTGAATATGTGCGTGGTTCCGTAATGTTTGTGTAGTAATTGGTGGAGTTCTGGTCGGATAATTTCTTTCCTTTTACCTTTCATCCCTCCAGTTTCCATGATATGGAGATTATTCCAGCTTTGTTTGCCCAATTTTTCAGAGGCTTCCAATAAGGCATGCGTTACCCCCCAAAGAAGAACCTTTTTCTCTTGGGATAAGTAGGAGTTGATATCTTCAAAAAGACGGTCAATTTCATTCAGGTAAAAGGCACCCTCCCCACTTTTGTTTTTAGATATAAGCTGATTGACCATGTACACCAACGAAGCATTTTTACGCTCCAAATAACCAGGTAAAAGGGCAAGAATAACCCAGTCTTGTGCGGGCCCAAAAACACGTTCAAAACCATTTAAAAGGCTAGACTCGTAAGTGGATGGATTTAGAATAAAGTGCTTACTGGTGTTGGTTTTTGTTGTTCCACTACTTTCGAAGCAAAGCTTGTGCCCATTAGAACCGGAAACAACTTTATGTGTTTTGAAAAACGAAATAGGCAAAAAGGGAATTTCCTTTACGGTATTAACCTCTTTCCAATTTTTGCCAATTAACATACAATAGGATTGATAAATCTCGTTATGTTGGTATTGGAACTTAAATACTTCCAATGCACAGTGCTCAAAATCTGAGGGGTTTGAGCTGGTGGCGGAAAGAATTTCGTTAAAATCTGGTTTTACCAATGCCGGCGATTTTAGCGCAAATAACGCCAATAAATACGTTATTTTTGGATTATGAAATTTCGGGTAGTATTTGCCGTATTGGCTTCTTGCATGTTCTTGGCTTGTTTAAAAAATACAGACTTGCCGCCCGAGCCTGTTATTAGTGAAGTACGAACGGTAGTTTTTACCGATTCTGCTCGCTTTACTATTGTATTTACCGATGGAGACGGGGACATTGGTCTTAATCCAGGTGATACTTTCCCACCTTTTGATAAAGCTTCTTATTTCCATTCCAATTTGTATTTCAATTACTTCGAATTCCGAAATGGAGCCTGGAAGCGAGTTTATCTCAACATAGACCCTCAAACCGGAGATACCATAAACCCTTTTGCCTATCGCATTCCTGTTCTTGAGACGGATGGAAGAGATAAGACCTTGGAAGGAGAAATCAATGTGGATTTACCTTTTGCTCTTGGGTCTGGAAATGCCGATACCGTTCGTTTTGAAGTTGAGTTGTACGACAGGGCCCTTAACGTGGGTAAGGCTACTACGGAGGCTATCATTCTCAATTGATTACCAGGGTATTACCTTCTTTTTTAGATTCCAGTTCCAAAAACTGATTTTCATTAGTTAGGGCCAAAGGCAGAAATACCAAGGGTTTTGAATAAAAAACTTTTGATTCCCTACATTTTTTAAGAGGTATATCATACCTAATCTGTGAGTAAGGTTATGGCCATATATAGCAGTGGTCATTTGAAATCCGTTGCTTCCAAGGCACTTTTACTCCCTGATATAGCTCCAATTATGAAAACTCTAACCCAAATTTTAGCCCTCTCATTTTTGTTGCTTCTAGGATGTAAAAAGTATGTGGTTAATGAAAAACCCATCGCAAATCCTGGAACAGCAGATATGGTAGTCCCCGATGGTTTTAGTTATGAAACAACTAAAAATGTTGAGGTAAACATTCAAGTTTCAGATCTGGAAAACAGACCTTTAGCTTATAAAAGTGTAAGATTTTACTCCAAAGACCCCGTAGACGGTGGTGTACTTTTGGGTAAAGGATATACCGATCCACAAGGAAATTTAAAATCATGGTTACACGTACCGACCTATTTAAATGAGGTCTTCGTGCAGCTTGGTTTTGTTGGTTTTGCCAACAACCAAACCGTGGGAATTAACAACGGTAAGTTGAATATCACTTTTGGAGGATCCCAGAAAGCCAACAGGCAATTTGCATCCAATGCTTCGGCAAGATGGAAATCTGGAAATGCAAAAACTCGTATTGGTTCATCCAACTTCTTTTTAATGAGTACTTATGATGCAAATGGAGTACCGGCAAATTTGGAGGTTCCGGGCGATGTTGTGTCTACAGATTTACTAAACGACATTAATGGGGCGCTACCAAATTCTGGTGGAGATGCGCCAAATGTAGCGGCTAGTGGAGCAACCGATGCTACAATAGTTGAATTATCACAGGTTTGGGTAACCTTTATTAGCGAAGGTGCGGGATTTACTAATTCCCTAGGGTTTTATGTTTATGATACCGATAATCCACCAGCTTCTCCAAATGATATTGACTCAATTTTTGTGATTTTCCCAAATGCTTCATTATTGAATTCGGGTGGAGGATTGCAGGCTGGAGATAAGGTTTGTTTAGGAATATTTCCAGCAGGTGTTTCAATTGGTTGGGTGCTGTTACAAAATGCATTTAAAAACAACCAAGTACTAACTGATAGAACCAAATTATACTCTAATAATGAGTGGAACCCAGAGACTGTGGATAGCCTTCGTCCACATAACGTTCAGTTGTTAGATCCAAATCGCCAATTAGTGGTGGTTGGTTTTGAGGATGTGAATAGACAGAATCCTTCTTGTGACAACGACTTTAACGATTGTATTTTCTACTACACAGCGAACCCATTCACCGGTCTAGACAAAACGGGATTATATGGTTTAGTTCCTTGTGATGATAGCGATAACGACGGAGTGGACGATTGTAATGACGATTATCCAAACGATCCTGCTAGAGTAGCAGACACCGAATACCAAGGAACTTTAGCATATGAAGATTTGTGGCCTCATGAAGGAGATTACGATTTTAACGATATGGTTTTCGATTACACCTTGACCCAAACTACAAATGCCAGTAATGAAGTCGTGGATATTTTTGGAACCTTTACCCTAAAGGCTAATGGTGCTGGATTTAACAATGGATTTGGAATTCAATTGGATAATGTGGCTCCTGGAGATATAGCGTCATCTTCACTGAGTTTAAATGGTAACGCTACAGGAAGTCAAGAGTTAGGGAATACTTTCGCTACCTTCTTACTTTTCGAAAATGCGAAGGTGCACATGAAGCCTACAAGCGATTTTGTTAATACCGTTGTTGGTGCACCTTATGTAAACCCTGTGACATTTGATTTGAGTATAGGATTTAGTACGCCGCAGCCTTTAGGTGATATTGGCTTCCCGCCCTATAACCCTTTTATATATGTTAATAAACCAAACGAACCTGTTGTGAGAGGTCGTGAGGTACACCTCCCCGATTTGGTACCTACAAGTATGGTAGACCACAGTTACTTCGGTGTTGGAGATGATGATACAGACATTGTTACTGGTAAATATTACAAAACCGTAACAAATTTGCCCTGGGGTCTACATATCCCTGGTGGTGGATTTGATTATCCTCGTGAAACGGAAGATATTAGAGATGCATACCTAAATTTCGTAAACTGGGCTCAAAGTGGAGGTCAGCAAAATGCAGATTGGTATCTAGATATTAGTGGAAATAGAGTGAGTTCTAGGATTTATACCCCACCTGTTAATCCATAGATTAGGATTCGAGAATCAACACTAAGAAAAAGAGGCTTGCTAATTATTTAGCTAGCCTTTTTTGTTTTTGGCAAAAGTTCTAGGTAAGCAATAAATAATCAATCCCCCTTGAAGAGCTTGATTACTAATTATTGTCACTTAGAAAGATAGGTGAGTAGGATATTCGAAACTGCCTAGGACATAATGCCAGCATGGGCCTCATTAATTTTAAGGACATGATCCCCAATACGCTCTATACTGGTGTATAATTCGCTAAAAACCATGGCGCTTTTAATGTTGAAATCACCAGATTCTATGCCTTTAAGGTGCAGCTTTCTTAAGCTATTTCGCTTTTTGTTAATGGCGCTTTCCAGTCGGTATGCGTGTTCCAAGTTGTCGGTTCTACCTTCTTGGTGAAGCATGTTGTTAATCATTAACTGATTTGCCTCTTCCAATAGGTCTATCATAGACTTAATCCCATCTCTTTGATTGGGCAAAAAGTAAATTTCCTTCTCAATTTTGCGATCAAATATCTTGGTGATTTGGTAGTACAAATCTCCAATGGTTTCTATATCATTAATGATGCTTAAAAGTCTTCCAACCTTTAGAGAAGTCTCATTAGAAATAACGTCTTCCGTTAAGCGAGATAAGTATTTGGTGACTTCCTCCTCCGCCTTGTCGGTTGCCGCTTCGTGCTGCCTAATTTCCGCCAAAATCTCCTCCTGAATGGCTCTATCCGTGGTCTCCAACAATCGGCTTACCTTTTTGCAATTGGCTGCCGACTCCTTGGCCAATTTGGTGATCTCTCTGGTTACCTCTAAAAGTGCCAGTTCTGGGGTTTTCATTACCCCACTATCTATGTATTCAAGACTGTATTTTTCGTCTTTGGCCGTTTTCGGTTGTATCCATTTCTCTAGCCAAGATTCAAGGGCTGGAACAAACGGGATAATGAGTAAGGTCGTGATGACATTGAAACTGATATGAAGGATCACTAAAATCCACTTCTCAATTTCAAAGCCCATTTCCATTCCCAGATTAAAAGAATGAATACCATTGGTTACTACCCTGATCATCCATGCCAAGGCCGGCACAAACCAAAGCGCTCCAATAATATTAAATAGGCTATGGAAACGTGCAACCCGCTTACCATGTGCATTGGCAATAACTGCGGCAATATTTGCTGTAATCGTTGTCCCAATGTTTGCCCCTACTACCATTAAACCAGCAAATTCTAACGTAATGGCTTCTTGCTCGCATAGTACCAGGGTTAAAGCCATAGTGGCACTAGACGATTGAAGTAAGAGTGTTAAAATGAATCCTGTAAGGATAAACGCGATCGAGGATAGCCACCACGCTGAAGAAATGTTCTCTACAAAAGAAACAGCATCTAGGTCAATTCCGGGAATTGCATCGCGTAGAAACTCTATAGAAAGCAACAGAATACTAAACCCAATAAGAAATGAAGAAAGAGATCTATGAGAGTCTTTTTTAGAAAATAATAATGGAAGCCCCAAGGCTACCATAGGTAAAGCCAGTGTATTAATGGAGTAGTTGGTAAAACCAAGCGCTGTTACCAAAACTGCAGTAGAAGTGGTCCCAATGTTGGCTCCCATAATTACACCCATTGCCTGGCGTAATTTTATTATTCCAGCATGTACAAATCCTACTACCAGAACACTAATAGCACTAGAAGATTGAACTAGACCAGTGGTTAGCAGACCAGTGAAAATACTGGTTACCCTATTGTTGGTTAGTCTATTTAGGGTGGATCTTAAATTTTTACCTGCGAGTTTTTGGATACCCTCACTCATGGTTTTCATCCCATAGATAAATAGGGCTAGGGCACCAAAACACTTGAGTACGATAAAAAACAGATCCATTGATTTCATGAGGCCGCTAAGGTAGTTGAATACCAAATACGAAATGTGAAGCTTAAATTAAGCTTATCCCAAATACTTAGCAACTATGGGCATTCTTCTGCCTTGGCCAAATGCCTTTTTGGTTACTCTTAAAATAGGAGGGGTCTGATGGCGTTTGTATTCGTTAATATTAACCAGCTTAAGCGTTTTGCGAATAGTGGCTTCATCCGTTTCAGTTAAAGCTCTAATGATCGCATTGATGTCTTGAGTTTCTTCGATGTACAGTTTTAGAATCGAATCTAAAGTGTCATAATCGGGAAGTCGGTCGCTATCCAATTGATCAGGTCTAAGTTCAGCCGAGGGTGCTTTAGTAATTATATTTTCCGGAATTACCACTCCATTTTTGTTCAGATGACGTGCAAGTCGATAAACATCGGTTTTGTACACATCTCCAATTACAGAAATTCCACCACACATGTCTCCATACAAGGTGCCAAAACCGACTGCAATCTCACTTTTATTGGAAGTGTTTAGTAAAATTTGACCTTGTTTATTGCTGATGGCCATAAGAAGTACCCCTCTTATTCTCGCCTGCAAGTTTTCTTCCGCCAAACCAAAATCGGTTTCGGAAAATGGTTCTTTAAGGGTTCCCAATAGTGCGTGGTAACCTTCTTTTATGGGAAGTTTGTATGAATTACACCCCAATATATTTACCATTTCTTCGGAGTCACTTACCGAGTGGTCACTTGAAAATTCTGAAGGCATTAATACCGCAGTCACATTTTCTTTTCCAAGTGCTTCAACAGCAAGTGCCAAGGTTACGGCAGAATCTATACCGCCAGATAAGCCAAGAATTGCGCTTTTAAACCCTAGTTTTCGGAAATAGTCCTTAATCCCCAGAAGTAGCCCCTGGTGAATTCGCTCTATTCGCTCTATTTGCTTCTCTTCCTCGAAATTTGAGAATCGATCGCTTTTATTTTCCCAGAAAAGGAGCTGTTCTTTAAAGTAGGGACCTTCGATTAATTTCCCGTTTTCGTTTATTACGCAGGAACCACCGTCAAAAATTAATTCCGTTTGTGCACCAACCTGGTTTACATAAATCACGGGTACTTTATACTGGTCGTAAACCGCCTTTACAGTTTCTAGTCGCTCCTCTCTTTGTACATCAGAAAAGGGAGAACTGGCAATGTTTATTACCCCCATTATCTTGCTTTTCCTAAAAAGCTCTTCCAAAGGGTGGATAGCATATTGAGAATCGGGTTTTAAATCCCATATATCCTCACATATTGTTATGGCCCAAGTTTCACCGTTTATTTCGGTGGGGTAAACCGACTTTGATGGTTCGAAATATCGGTATTCATCAAAAACGTCGTAGTTGGGTAACAACATTTTTTGATGCTTCGATTGAATTTTTCCATCTGCCAATACAAAAGCAGAATTTTTAAGGTCTTTTCCTCTGGAATCCTTGTTGAAATCGGGTCCCCCAACTATGGCAGTAATTCCAATGCATTCTTTAGCAATGGTTTCCATTTCTCCTAGGCAACACTGCACAAAATGATCGAAATCTAAGAAGTCTCTGGCCGGATAACCAGAAATGGCCAGTTCTGGGAAAAGGACCACATCTGCTCCCTCTCCCTTGGCTTTTTTGATGTTCTCAATGATCTTATTTCGATTCTCTGTAAAATTCCCGATGTGGAAATTAAGTTGCGCTAGGGCGAATTTCATCAATGCTGGATTTTAGAATAAAATTCCTAGGGATACGGTAATGTTATATGGCTTTACGCTAGGCTCGTCGGCCTTTTTCTTGTACAAGTTGGTGAAGCCATTGTGAAAATCTAAACCAGCCACAAAACTGGTGTTTCCACTTAAATTATATTCAGCACCAATACCCACAAGTAAGCTCGCTGAGAAGAATAATAGGTCGGATTTATTGTTGATTTTGCTATCTCCAACTTCCTGCTCACCTGCAATCTTAAATTTGTTACTCAAACCAAACTTCCCGAAATAGGTCATGTAACCAACCTCGTTAGATTTTAGCTTAATAACTGTTGGTAGCTCTATAAACTGAACCTTTTGTTTTACCTGAAGTGTGTCTCCAGATTTAATGGCTCCGCTTTGGTTAAATACATTTAATCCACTTAAAAGCGCATAGTTGTTATTCGCTCCAAAATTCAATTCGGTAATCAATCCGTACGAGTAATTAAAAACAGAGCCGTCGTTTTCGAATTGGTCGCTATCCGTTTTTAACCAACCAAAGTTTGGGCTAAAATGTAAGCCAAGTCTAAAAGGCTTGTCCTGAGCTTTAGATGGTAGATAAATTAACAGCATCAGAGTAGCTATTGCGCTAATTTTTAAGAATTTTGCGGGCTTGAACTGGGACATAATCATGAAATTTTGGGTTAACGTATTAATTGCTTGCTTTTTCATTGGGTTTGTATCCTGCGAAAATAATCGCTTTGAGGCTAATATAGATAACCAATCTTTCAATGCGAAGGTTTTTAGAATTGATAAAGAATTATTCCAAGCAACCCAGGACGGTAATTTAAGTGAGTGGCTTAAGTTAAAAGAAGCAGAATTGCCAAGCTTTTTTCCCATTTACACCTCAGAAATTATGCGTGTTGGATACCCCGAGGACAGTCTTGCTGCTTTTAGGTTACAACAATTTTCTTCGGATACCCTTTGGCAGGGACTACAGCTAGAAATCGATGCAGAATATCAAGATTTCAACGAAGTCTATCAGGAGCTGGGAAATGCCATTTTGCGGGTCCAGTATTTTTTCCCTGAGTTAAATACACCCAATATCGTGTGCTTTAATTCTGGATTTAATATTGCGGTATATCCGCATAAAGAATTTATAGGGTTAGGATTGGAGTGGTTTCTAAATCCTGAAAGTCGCTACGTAAAAATGCTTCCTCCCAATAATTTCCCCCTGTACAAAAGGCAGGGTATGGATAAGAAATACATTGCCTACGATGCGGTTAAAGGCTGGTTGTTAAATCGAATGTACAACGACTACTATTTCAATAAAGACCTTTTACACGAAATGGTTTTTTATGGGAAAGTAATGTTGGTTCTAGAACAAGCATTCCCCCAGGCAAAAATTGAAGATCTTTTTAAGTTGGAAGAAGAACGTATGCGTTGGGCCGAAGATAATATGCACGGAGTTTGGAAGCATATTGTTTCTAAGAACCAATTGTTTAGTACCAATGCACGAGAAATTAATAAATATGTAATGGACGGTCCGTTTACCAATGAATTTGGATCGGAATCGGCGCCTCGTTTGGGGTGGATTATTGGCTGGCAAATGCTTAAAGACTATGCCGATGAGCACGATAATCTGACCTTGAAAGAAATAGTAGAACAAAAAAATGAGCAGGACATCTTAAAGTCCTTTAATCCTAAATCGTTTAATAAATAGTAATGGGAAAAGATTCTAAAATAGAGCTTACGGTGAGTACGGATGAAAATCACGTACCCGAAAATATTAATTGGAAGGCAGAGTTAGAGGGGATTGATAGCGATGCCAAAGCACTGCTACTTTCGGTTTGGGATAAGAAGGAAGAGAACATGCTACGTATCGATCTTTGGACTAAAGAAATGACCATAGATGAAATGAAGCACTTCTTTTATCGCAGCTTATTGAGCATGGCAGATACCTTTGAACGTGCAACTAACGAAGCGCAAATCTGTAATGATATGCGCGATTTTGCACACTATTTTGGGGTGCAAACTAAGATTGTGAGTCCGTCTGGGAACGACGAGGGGGCGGAGTAAATCCTGCGTTTACCTCCTCTATAAGATTTAAAATCTCATCTTTTCCCCGACCAGTTTCGGCAGAGCTGAGTATTATTTGTGGAAGCTGCTCCCATTGGGTGAGCAGCTTTTTTTTGTATTTGGTTAGGTTCTTATTGGCCTCTCCGCTACCAAGTTTGTCGGTTTTGGTAAATACAATTACAAAGGGGACTCCTTTTTTACCTAACCAGGCAAGAAAATCTAAATCGTTTTTTTGAGCTTCGTGCCGGCTGTCTATAAGTACAAAAACGCATTGTAGGTTTTCTCTGAACTCCAAGTAATTGTAGTTCATCCCCATAAAGCGCGTTCTGTCTTTTTTGGAAACTCTTGCATATCCATAGCCCGGTAAATCCACCAAATACCAATTGTCATTAATCATGAAATGGTTAATGGTTTGGGTTTTTCCAGGAGTGGAAGAAATTTTCGCCAGCTTACTGTTGCCAGTTAACATGTTTATTAGCGAAGATTTTCCCACGTTAGATCGACCAATAAAAGCATACTCCGGATAAACAGGAGTAGGACATTTACGATAATCGACTTGAGATATTAAAAAGGTGGCGGTTTTAATTTCCATGTTCGGCTAGCCAGCTATCTAAATGGCTATTAAAAGTTTTTGGGTGCTCCATCATTGGAGCATGGCCACATTGGTCTATCCAATACAATTTACAATTGGGTAAAAGTTGATTGAATTCTTCTGCTACTTCTGGAGGGGTTACGTTATCGTTTTTTCCCCAGATTAGGCAGGTTGGAACTTTAATTTCAGGAAGTTCCTTAGCCATATTATGTCTGATGGCAGATTTCGCCAAAGATAAAATGCGGATTAGCTTACCCTTATCATTTATAATGTCATAACATTCGTCTACCAAATCTGGAGTCGCGTGTTTAGGGTCGTAAAAGGTTTCAGCAACTTTTTTCTTGATGAACTCTCTATCCTCTCTTCTCGGGAAGGATCCTCCCATGGCGTTTTCGTATAAGCCAGAAGAACCGGTTAAAATTAATCGATCTACACGATCTTGATGTTTAGCGGTATAAACCAGTGCTACATGTCCTCCAAGCGAATTTCCTAAAAGGTTAACCTGGCCTAGGCCCTTGTGAGCAATAAATTGATCTAGGTACTTGCTTAGTTTTTTAACGTTTGTCTCTAGTACAGGTAGTTCGTAAATGGGTAAAAGCGGAATTAAAACCTTGAATCGGGTCTTAAAGTGGTCCAGCACCTCGCGATAATTACTTAATGCGCCAAACAATCCGTGGAGCAGGATCAGACTCTCTCCCTCCCCTTCTTCAATGTACTTGAATTTACCTTCTTCCTTTATGTCGATATCCATGCCTGTAAATTATCAAAAAAAAACTCTCGGTGAATAAAAATTCGAGTTACTCGTCCTCAATTCTTCTCCACAGCGCAATGTTAAATTAAAATTTTGAAATGGGCTATAACCTTTATCAGATAAAGAAATTAAGGCCTCCGCAATAAATCTTCCAAAAAGGAAGTTTTAAACATTAATCGGTAAGGTGGGGAAAAGTGGGAGAAAGTGGGGGAGTTTTTGTATTTTTACCATAAGAATTAGTGTGGCAATGTTAAACCTTCTCGGAGAATATCAGTGTAAGCTTGATGCAAAAGGGCGTCTAGGTTTACCTTCTGGCTTGCGAAAGCAGTTAGGAGAGGCCGAGAAGATGGGCTTTGTGCTCAATCGAGACATTTTCGAAGCTTGTTTGGTTTTGTATCCCTCCGAAGAATGGAAAAAAATATCTAAGCAAGTAGCAGGATTGAATCGATTTGTGAAAAAGAACGCCATGTTCATTCGTCGCTTCAACAATGGGGCAACTCCAGTAGAGCTGGATGCTTCGGCAAGAATTAATATGCCGCCTCGCCTTATGGAGTATGCGGGATTGGAGAAAGAGGTCATCGTAATTGGAAACGGTGAGCGTATAGAAATCTGGGATAAAGCGAAGTACGAATCCTTTATGGATGAAGATGTAGACTTCGCTTCGCTGTCCGAAGAAGTTATGGGAGGACTAGACCAAGATGTCGATGCCTAATTATCATATACCAGTATTGTTCTTTGAGGTTTTGGAACATTTGGCAATTAAGTCAGATGGGGTCTATGTGGATCTTACACTCGGAGGTGGAGGTCATGCAAAGGGAATACTGGAGAAACTAGGGCCGAAAGGTAAATTGGTTGTTTTCGATCAAGATCCCGATGCATGGGATAACGCTCCCAAAGACGATAGGGTTGTTTTGGTGAAGCAGAATTTTAGACACCTTAAGAAGTACCTCAAGTTTTATGGGGTAAAGCAAATTGATGGTGTGCTAGCCGATTTGGGTGTTTCTTCTCACCAGTTCGATGAAGCCTCTAGAGGTTTTTCCTTTCGTTACGATGCGGAATTGGATATGCGAATGAATCCTCAAAAAGAGTTGAGCGCAAAAACGGTGCTCGCTGATTATTCTGAGGGCGATTTAAAAGATATATTCAAAAAGTATGGCGAAATAAGACAGAGCCATCTTTTAGCCAGGAAAATAGTTGCTCAAAGAACCGAGCAGCCTATTAATACCACCAGAGAATTGGTTGCCCTGGTAGAATCAGTCTTCGGCAAGCGTAAAACCGATGCGAGTTTGTTGGCTCAGGTTTTTCAGGCGTTGCGCATAGAGGTTAACGAGGAACTGAAAGTATTAGAGGAGTTTCTGGAGTCGCTGCCAGAAATTCTTTCTCCAGAGGGAAGAGCAGTTATTATCTCCTATCATTCATTAGAAGATAGGCTGGTGAAGAACTTCTTCAAGAGTGGGAGCTTAAGCGGAGATCAGGAAAAAGATTTCTACGGAAACCTAATCCGACCATTAAAGCCGCTGACCACAAAGCCCATTGTTCCAACCCCAGAAGAAATGCAAAGAAATTCGAGAGCTACCAGTGCAAAAATGCGGGTAGCCGAAAAAATAGAACAGAGTAAACAGTAGTAATGAATACGTTTAAGGCAAATACAAAAAAGAGCAATGGGGTTTCCCTAGCTCGTGTATTGGTCGATTTTCTCAATGGGAGTTTCCTGACGAGAGAGTCGGTGCTTAAGCAAGTGCCTTATTTGCTCTTCCTTGTTTTTATCATGTTCATCTATATCGGGTACGGTTATTACGCAGAAAAAACCGTGCGAAAAGTATATAAGATGGATACCGAGGTGAAGGAGTTGAAAAGTAAATATACCTCTACCTTTTCTCGCCTCGAAACCAAAAAACAACAATCTAATGTAGCCGAAACAGTTTCGAATCTTGGTTTGGTTGAATCTCGTGTCCCACCCTTTAAAATAGTTGTAGAAGAATGAAGGGACCGGCATGGAAATATTACATGGTTTTTATCGTAGCGCTAGTTGCTGGGTTGGCCATTATTTTCGGGATTTTCAAGATACAGGTTATTGAAGGAAGCCATTGGAAAAACAAGGCCGCCGCTTTAACTACGAAGTACAGAAAAATTAAGGCCGTTAGGGGGAATATATATTCTGCCGATGGTAATTTATTAGCAACATCTATACCCGTATATAATGTAAGGATGGATGTAAATGCAGATGCGCTTACCGATGATGTGTTTTACGCCAAAATCGATTCTCTTGCATACTGTTTAAGCAATTATTTTAAAGACAAAAGCCAGCGTGCCTATAAAAACATGTTGGTAAGCGCTAGAAAAAGAGGTGAACGCTATTTATTAGTGAAATCCAACATCGGTTATCTGGCACAGCAAAAGGTAAAAACCTTTCCCCTTTTTAGAAAGGGTAGGTATAAGGGTGGATTGATTTTCGAAAAGTTTACTCGAAGAAAGAAGCCTTTTGGAATTTTAGCGGAGCGCACCATTGGTTATGAAATGGAAAATGTGCATCCCGTAGGATTGGAAGGAGCGTATTCTGATGTGTTAGCTGGAACGGAAGGGATGCGCCTAGAGCGTAGACTTAGTGGTGGGGTTTGGATGCCAGTTGGAGACGAAAACCAAATTGACCCGAAAGACGGAATGGATATCATTACCACCATCGACGTTAACATCCAGGATGTAGCTGAAAAGGCGCTGTTAGATCAGTTAAGGAAACACGATGCAGACCATGGTTGTGTCGTGCTAATGGAGGTGAAAACAGGTAATGTTGTTGCTATTGCTAACCTTGCCAGGTCTTCAACTGGTGCGTATTCCGAAAGTTATAACTACGCGGTAGGTGAGTCTACCGAGCCCGGGTCTACCATGAAACTTGCTGCATTAATGGCGGCTTTAGATGATGGTCATATAAGCATCGATGATACCGTGGATGCCGGCAATGGGGTGCACTACTACTACAATGTTCCTATGCATGATACCAAAGATGGCGGACATGGAGAAATTTCGGTTAAGCGAGCCTTTGAGGTGTCTTCGAACATTGGAGTTTCTAAAATTATAAGCAAGCATTACAGTAAAAATCCACAAGCGTTTGTAGACAAGCTATACTCCTTCCGTTTAAACGAACCGCTTGGTTTAAAAATTGCAGGAGAGGGTAGACCAAAAATTCAGCATCCTAGCGATAAGGCCTGGTCGGGTATATCGTTAACCCAAATGAGCATAGGCTATGAGATGCTAATGACGCCAATGCAAATTTTGGCTTTCTACAATGCCGTTGCCAATAACGGGGTGCTACTTCGTCCCAATTTCGTAAAGCACTATGCCAAAAATGGGAAGATTGTAAAAACCCTTAAGCCCGAAATTTTAAATCCAGCCATTTGTAACAGGAAAACAATTGAGCAGCTTAAAGTGATGCTCGAAGGTGTTGTGGAGGAAGGAACAGGAGCTAATTTGAAGAACGCACACTTCAAAATTGCTGGAAAAACAGGTACTGCCCGTATTGCAAACGCTTCATACGGATATAAGTACACTTCTAAATATTCATATCAGGCATCATTTTGTGGGTATTTCCCCGCCGATAACCCCATGTATAGTTGTATTGTGGTGGTAAATGCGCCATCCAATGCTGTGTACTATGGTAACCTTGTGGCGGGACCCATTTTCAGGGAGATTGCTGATAAAGTCTTTGCAAGTCAGATAGAGCACCACAGTCCGCTAAATGCCGAGGATCAATTATTAGCTGGAAACGTGCCGGTTTCCTTAAGCGGCTACTACAATGATTTGGTAACTGTGTTCAACGAGTTTAATGTAAGAACCGTGAACAAAGGGACGGCGGGGCCTTGGGCTAGAACTTCTACAAAAGATAGCGAGGTGGAAATCCTTCCATACGAGAGTGAAAAGTATCCCAAACTGGTGCCTAATGTAGTAGGTATGGGCTTGATGGACGCCATATATCTTTTGGAAAATAGAGGGCTACAAGTGGTTGTGTCTGGTAGAGGAATGGTTAAAAAACAGTCCATCCCACCGGGTAGAAGAATCCGCGCTAACGAAACCATAAAAATCGACCTTTCATGAAGTTGTTGAAAGACATATTGTACGGTTGCCGTATCGTTGAGGTAAAGGGAAATACCAATATAGCGATAGAGCAAATAAACTTCGATTCTAGAAAGGTTGGAAAACTGCATTGTTTTGTAGCTATTGCAGGAACGGTTTCCGATGGACATCACTACATTGAATCGGCTATAGAAAAAGGAGCAATCGCGGTAGTTTGCGAAGAGTTTCCAGATCAACTTGCCGAAGGGATTACCTATGTAAAAGTACAAGATTCGAGTAGGGCACTGGGAAATATGGCCTCGAATTTCTTCGATAACCCTTCCGAAGACCTAAGAATAGTAGGTGTTACGGGAACCAACGGTAAAACTACCATTGCAAGCTTGTTGTACGAGTTGTTCTTGCAATTGGGCTATAAAGTAGGGTTGGTAAGTACGGTTGAAAACAAGATTAACCGTGTAGTTAAACCCTCTACCCATACCACTCCCGATGCAATATCGCTTCAACAACTGTTGTCTGAAATGCGCGAGGCGGGCTGCCGCTTTGTATTTATGGAGGTTTCTAGTCATGCCGTAGATCAAAACCGCGTTGCGGGTATCACATTTACCGGTGGAATTTTTACCAATATCTCTCACGATCACCTCGATTACCACAAAACATTCTCAAACTATATAGCTGCGAAAAAGGCCTTTTTCGATATGCTTCCAGCCGATGCCTTTGCTATTAGCAATCTTGATGATGCCAATGGTACGGTTATGCTTCAAAACACAAAGGCTAGAAAAAGATACTACGCGGTTAAACGCCCATGCGACTATAAAGTAAAGGTGATAGAAAACCTACTTACTGGGTTGCAGCTCGAAATTAATCATCAAGAAATTCACTGCAGACTAATAGGGAAGTTTAATGCCTATAACATAGCAGCAATATACGCGGCTGCTTTGGAGTTGGGGCAGGATTCACTTCAAGTACTAACGGCTATAAGCCTGTTGGGGCCTGTAGCGGGTAGATTTCAATACATAAAAACTCCGGGCGGGATAACGGTAATTATCGATTATGCCCATACCCCAGATGCCCTAGAGAATGTACTAAAGACCCTAAACGATACACGAACTAAAACTGAGAAAATAATTACTGTTATCGGTTGCGGCGGCGATAGAGATAAAACCAAAAGACCAGAAATGGCCAAGGTGGCTACCGAATTGTCAGACCGTGTTGTTTTTACTTCCGATAACCCACGTACCGAAAATCCAACCGCCATACTTAACGACATGAAAGCAGGCGTAGAGCCTCAGCATTTTATGAAGTATACGGTGATTGAAGATCGTGCCGAAGCTATAAAGCAAGCCATTCAGGAAGCGAATAAGGAAGATGTGGTTTTGGTTGCTGGAAAAGGTCATGAAACCTACCAAGAAATAAATGGAGTAAAACACCCCTTCGACGATGCTGAGGTGGTGAAACAAACTTTAAATCTCTTGAAAAAATAATGCTTTACCACCTATTTACATATCTCGATTCTGTTTACGACCTTCCTGGGGCTGGGGTGTTTCAGTACATCTCTTTCAGGGCGGGAATGGGACTTATTTGCTCGCTTATTATCTCCATGTTATTTGGGAAGAGACTCATAGCTCTTTTGCTGGCCAAACAGGTGGGAGAAACCGTTAGAGATTTAGGTCTTGATGGTCAGAAGGAAAAGCAAGGAACCCCAACTATGGGAGGGTTAATTATTCTGGCCTCTATTATTATTCCAACCTTACTTTTTGCCGACCTCACAAACATCTATGTGCAATTGCTGCTGTTTTCTTCGGTGTGGCTCGGAGCTATCGGATTTTTAGACGACTACATTAAAGTTTTTAAAAAGCGCAAAAAAGGCCTGGCCGGATCTTTTAAGGTAATTGGGCAAGTGAGCATAGGTATTATTGTTGGAGCTGTTCTTTATTTCCATCCTGATGTGGTGACTAAAGAAAACACCTCGCACGAGAACAAAAGCTTGTTTTCGGTTGAAAATACCCAGCAAACAACTTATGATTGGGAAACCACTAAAAACGTGAAAACCACCATACCTTTTGTTAAGGACAACGAGTTCGATTACGCTTGGTTATTGTGGTTTATGGGCGAGGACGCCAATAAATATGCCTGGCTTATTTTCATTCCTATCGTAATTTTTATTACTACCGCAGTTTCCAATGGAGCTAACATTACAGATGGATTAGATGGGCTGGCAACTGGTACCTCAGCAATAATCGGCATCACCCTTGCTATACTGGCCTACTTGTCGGGTAACTTCATTTTTGCCGACTACCTTAATATTATGTACATCCCTAAAGCAGGGGAGTTGGTGGTGTTTATTTCTGCATTTGTAGGAGCCTGTATAGGGTTTTTATGGTACAATGCATACCCGGCCAAGGTATTTATGGGAGATACAGGGAGCTTGGCATTGGGTGGGATCATTGCAGTTTTTGCAATAGCCATTCGCAAAGAGTTATTGATCCCTGTGCTTTGTGGAGTTTTCCTAATCGAGAATCTTTCAGTAATAATTCAAGTAGCATATTTCAAGTATACCAAGAGGAAGTTTGGCGAAGGAAAACGTGTTTTCCTTATGTCCCCGCTCCACCATCACTACCAAAAGAAAGGCATGCACGAGGCCAAAATCGTAGCTAGATTCTGGATTGTTGGTCTCATGCTTGCCGTATTAACCGTTGTAACCCTTAAGCTCCGCTAATGAATAAGAAGGTACTCATATTAGGGGGAGGTGAAAGTGGCTGCGGTGCTGCAGTGTTGGCTAAAAAGAAGGGGTGGAATGTCATGCTTTCTGATGCCAAGGCTATTGCTCCTGCCCGAAAAGCACTTCTCGATAATTTGGGTATTTCTTATGAGGAAAATGGACACAGCAAGGACTTGTTGAATGATTGTGACCTTATTATAAAAAGTCCGGGAATCCCCGAAACTGCTCCGCTTATTAAAGAGGCGATTTCGAAAAACATTTCCTGGGAAGATGAGATAGAGTTTGCTGCAAGATATGCTTCTGGTAAAACCATAGGCATTACGGGTAGCAATGGAAAAACAACCACCACCCTTTGGACTTACGATATTTTTAAAAGAGCAGGGCTGGATGTTGGTTTGGCTGGAAATGTAGGTAAAAGTTGGGCGGCTCAACTAGCCGAAGGAGATAAAGATTACTGGGTATTAGAATTGTCTTCTTTTCAGATTGATGGCTTGCGAAAATTTGCCCCAGACGTTGCGGTGCTTTGCAATATTACCGACGATCATTTAGATCGCTACCAATACAAAGTGGAGAATTATGCCAAATCCAAATTGTCGCTTTTAGAAAAACAAAAAGCGGGGCAATTCGCGATAATCAATGCCGATGACGCCCTTACCCAAAAGTATTTGGATAGAGCATTAATCAGCTCAACCATATTCGAATTCAGCGTAGAAAAACAAAATACGGCAGCAAAATTAAATGCCGACAACATAGAATTTCACCTAACCACAAATAGCTTAATTATGTCCATCCACGATTTAGCGTTACACGGAAAGCACAATGTGCAAAATGCAATGGCTGCTGGTATTGCTGCCAACTTGCTAAACATCAGAAAAGAGGCAGTAAGAGAAAGCCTTCAACAATTCGAAGGAATTCCACATAGATTGGAGTTTGTTGCCTCAGTTCATGGAATTGAATTCATTAACGATTCAAAAGCAACCAACGTAAACTCTACCTGGTGGGCATTAGAAAGCGCCGATAAGCCAGTGATATGGATAGTTGGTGGAGTAGATAAAGGAAACGATTACAGTAGTCTGGTTCCCTTAGTACAGGAAAAAGTGAAATCAATTATCTGCCTTGGAAAGGAAAACCATAAAATTCTGGAGGCATTCTCTGGAGTCATTCCAACCATTGTAGAAACGGCATCGGCAAAGCAAGCGGTAGAAACGGCATACCAATTGGGCAAAAAAGGGGAGTGTGTATTGCTTTCTCCAGCATGTGCCAGCTTCGACCTTTTCGAAAATTACGAGGATAGAGGAAACCAGTTTAAAGAAGCGGTGAGATCACTGTAACAATGAGCGAACTATTTAAGAACATACAGGGCGATAAAAAAATCTGGCTGCTAAGCTGCTGCCTAGCCATTATATCCATTTTGGCGGTATACAGCTCGGTGTCGGCTTTGGCCTTTAAGCAAAGAGATGGACTCCCAGAACAAATTATCCTTAAACACGGGATAATCATGTTGGTGGGCTTTGCGCTTATGTATGTTATACACAGAGTTCGCTTTACCTATTTTTCAAAAATATCAGTGCTTTTAATGTGGTTAAGTGCTGGTTTACTGCTGTTTACCCTACTTAAGGGAAGTAGTATTAACAATGCGAATAGATGGTTGATTATTCCAGGTATTAACCAATCTTTTCAAACTTCCGATTTAGCTAAAATCGTGCTCATAGTCTTCTTGTCTAGAATGCTAGCTATGCGCAAGGAGTTTATAGAGGATTATCGACGAGTATTAATTCCAGCATCGGGGGCAGTTGCTTTAATTTGTGGCTTAATCCTTCCTGCTAACTTCTCCACTGCAGCCCTTTTGGGGGCGGTTTGTTTTTTACTCATGTTTATCGCAGGGGTTCCATTAAAACAATTATCTGTATTAGTAATCTCTGCTGGAGTTGGATTTTTTATGCTCATCCAAATTGCGGGTTCCTATCCCGATGTACTACCCAGGATGGCAACTTGGAAAAGTAGAATTGAAAATTTTGGTTCGGCTAAATCCGAAACCAATTACCAGGTGGAACACGCCAAGTACGCAATAGCTAATGGAGGTTTGCTGCCCAACGGTCCCGGTAAGGGAGCCAGTAGAAACTTCCTTCCTCACCCATATTCCGATATGATCTATGCCTTTATAATAGAAGAGTATGGCTCTATTATTGGTGGTGTTGGTCTGGTATTGCTCTACCTCATCCTATTACTTAGAAGTATTAAAATAGCCACGCGCTGCGAGAAACCTTTCGGTGCCTATGTAGTTACGGGCCTCAGCATGCTTATTGTATTTCAGGCGCTAACCAATATGGCGGTGGCTACCAATGTTATACCTGTAACTGGGCAACCCTTACCACTAGTGAGTTTAGGGGGGACATCTACCCTGTTTACTTGTTTGGCCATTGGAATGATTTTAAGTGTTTCTCGTTCGGTGTACGACGAGGATAACCCATCTAAAAACCAATTCAAGAAAGAGTATGGAGTTGCGTAGGGTTATCATAAGCGGAGGAGGAACTGGGGGGCATATTTTCCCAGCCATTGCTATTGCAGATGAAATAAAGTCGCAATATCCCCAATGCGATATCCTATTTGTAGGTGCGGAAGGGAAAATGGAAATGGAAAAAGTTCCTAAAGCAGGATATAAGATAGAGGGGTTGAACATCAGAGGGCTACAACGAAGCTTGAGTTTTGAGAACTTGAAATTCCCATTTAGGGTAATATCCAGCTTGCAAAAAGCGAAAAGAATTGTGCGGTCCTTTAATCCCGATGTGGCCGTTGGGGTAGGTGGATATGCTTCGGGTCCCTTGTTATTTGTAGCATCTAAAATGGGTGTGCCCTGTGTATTGCAAGAGCAAAATTCTTTTGCAGGGCTAACCAATAAGTTGTTGGCAAAAAGGGTGGCTAAAGTATGCACTGCTTACGATGAGGCTGCCAATTTCTTTCCTGACGGTATTGCAATTCAAACTGGAAATCCGGTAAGAAAGCAGCTTAAAACAGAACTTACTCGCGATAGTGCTAAAGAAGCTTTGGGCATGGACCCCAAAAAGCAAATGGTACTAGTAGTTGGAGGATCGCTAGGGGCGGGAGCTATTAACGAATTGCTTTTAGAAGAATTCGGTGGCATTACCGATGCCAATCTATGTCTGTTTTGGCAAACCGGTAAGATTTTCTGGAATAAACATGCAGCCGAACTGCAAAAGTTATCGGAGCATAACCACTCATTAAGAATAGAAGAATTTATAGAAGATATGGCTACAGCCTACGCTGCAGCGGATATTGTGGTGAGTAGAGCTGGAGCAATAGCCATTTCGGAATTACAGTATTTAGGAAAAGCCTGTGTGTTTGTTCCATCGCCCTTTGTGGCAGAAAATCACCAATTAAAAAATGCTCAGGCACTTATAAACAAGAATGCTGCGGTTTTGGTGGAGCAAAAAGAGATTAACAAACTAATTCCCGAGGTACTAAAGTTGGCTCAAAACCCAGAGGATAGGGTTGCTTTAGAAGTAGCCATGAAGGGAATGGCTAAGCCTAATGCCACGCAGGATATTGTAAAAATTATAGCAGAATTAAGTCATGCATAAAGACGGTCAGACATATAAAAACTTGTATTTCCTCGGAATTGGAGGAATAGGTATGTCTGCCTTGGCACAATATTATGCGGCTAAAGGATTGCAGGTTGCAGGTTACGATAGGTTCGAGTCTGATACCACTGATTTGTTAAAATCTAAAGGGATACCAGTAACCTTTACCGATAGCGAAGATGCCTTGCCCGGAAGTTGGTTAATAGATGAAACAGCGGTTATTTATACCCCTGCAGTACCAAAAGACTTAAAACGCCTAGCGCAGTTTAGAAGCTTGGGATTACCCATTTTTAAACGAAGCGAAGTATTGGGTTGGCTTTCGAAAGAAATTCCAACCGTTGCTATTGCTGGTACGCATGGTAAAACCACCACTACCTCTATTACCGCTCATATTTTTAAGTCGGCTGGTTATAGGGTGCTTGCTTTTATAGGTGGGATTTCTGCAAACTACGGGTCTAATATTATTATGGATGATAATCCCGAGGTGCTTATTGTAGAGGCCGACGAATTCGATAGAAGTTTCTTACACCTATCGCCAAAATGGGCGGTTATTACCTCTGTAGATCCCGATCACCTGGATATTTATTCCAATTCCGATGCGTTTTACGATGCATTCCATCAATTCGCGAATAGCGTTTCAGATGAATTGTTGCTACACCAGCAGGTTGGTGAGGAATTAAAAAAGAAAGACGCAAAACACTATCCCTCCGATGTATACGCTATACAATCAAGAGCTATAGTTGAAGGCAAAGTAGAAGTAAAGCTTAAAATTCAGAATAATCAGATCCAATTTACTTGGCTTATGCCTGGTAAGTACAATACCGAGAATGCATTGGCGGCCTGCTCCATGGCTGTTATGTATGGAATTACCAACCAAAAAATTTCAACCGCTATGGAAACTTATGCAGGGGTTAAAAGAAGATTCGAAGCCATTTACCAAGGCGTTAACGGGGTGTTGATTGACGACTATGCGCACCATCCCAACGAATTAGCAGCTCTGGGATCTGCGCTAAAGGAATTGTATCCAGGCAAAAAGATTACGCTTGTTTTCCAGCCGCATTTATACTCGAGAACTCGCGACTTTTTAAATGAGTTTGCCGAACAATTAAGTGCTTTCACTAAAGTACTTCTACTACCCATATATCCAGCCCGCGAAGAGCCCATTCCAGGAGTGTGTTCTGAGGCTTTACTGGAGAAAATTAATTGTGAAGATAAAGCTTGTATTGCCCCCTTCGATTTGCTGCATTACGCAGCTAAATTCGATGGAGATGTACTGGTATTAGCAGGAGCTGGCGATATCTCTAAAATGGTAGATCCGGTGAAAAAAATAATGGAAGGAACACAGGAATAGATGAAAAAACCGTGGATTAAAATAGTAGCAACTTGGGTGCTTATGCCGCTCGTTCTTGTGCTTATTTTGGCTTTCAACGCCAAAAAGCACAGCGAATTGGCGTGTAATGCCATTAAGGTGCAGGTAGATCCACGCGAGGGCCTTTCATTTATTACCAAGCGCGATGTGGAAACCAAAATTCTAAGTAGGAATGAAAATCTAATAGGAAAACCCATTTCTGAAATAGATTTCTACGCCTTGGAGCAATTGCTTTTAGAAATTCCACACGTAAAACACGTAAAAGTTTATACCAGTATTCGAGGGGATATCCACGTTAAGTTGAAACAAAAAAAGCCTTTGGCCCGCATTATTTACCCAGATGGCAATGGATTTTACCTTAATGCTGAGGGTGAAATTATGCCGTTATCCAAAAATTTTACGGCGAGGGTACTAACCGTAAATGGAAATATTTCTCGGAAATATTTAAAAGATAAATCGCTGGAAGCTGCGCCATTATTAGCTTCCATATATAAGTTGGCCAAGCAGATTGATGAAGATGAGTTTTTAAAAGCGCAACTTCAACAATTGTATGTTAATGAAAATCAGGAGTTTGAGTTCGTGCCAAGGGTGGGAAATCATATTATTGAATTTGGAGATGACTCCGAGTCGGAAACCAAATTCGAAAACCTAAAAATATTCTACCTACAAGGTCTTTCGTACAAAGGCTGGAATAGGTACCAAAAAGTTAGTTTAAAGTTTAAGGATCAGGTTGTCTGCACTAAAAAATAGACCATGGAACAAGAGGAAATCGTAGTTGGCTTAGATATCGGTACTACCAAAATTGCGTGTATCGTTGGTCGCAAAAATGAGTTTGGGAAAATAGAAATCGTAGGGATGGGTAAAACCGAATCCCTTGGAGTTTCTCGTGGGGTTGTTTCCAATATTGCACAAGCTGTGCAATCTATTGAGGAGGCTGTTGCTTTAGCGGAGAAAAAAGCTCAGGTAAACATTAGAAATGTGGTGGTTGGAATTGCGGGCCAGCACATTAAAAGTTACCAGCACCGCGGTCAAATAACGCTTAACTCGTACGAAGAAGAAATTACACAAGACGATGTAGATAGGCTTATCGATGATATGTATAAGCTAGTAACTCTTCCAGGAGAAGAAATTCTACACGCCTTACCTCAGGAATATATCGTGGATCACGAGCAAGGAATTAAAGATCCTGTTGGGATGTATGGTCGCCGACTCGAGGCTAATTTCCATGTTATTATCGGGCAGGTTGCAGCAGCTAAGAACATAAATCGCTGTATAGACAAGGCTGGATTAAAACTAGAGGAGATTGTTTTAGAGCCTCTTGCTTCGGCAGATGCGGTGCTTACCAAAGAAGAAAAAGAGGCAGGAGTGGTGCTGGTAGATATTGGTGGTGGAACTACGGATGTTGCCATTTTCCACGATGGAATTATTCGTCACTCAGCTGTAATTCCATTCGGTGGTAACGTAATTACAGAAGACATTAAGTCGGGATGTGCCATTCTTAAAAACCAGGCCGAAAAGCTGAAAGTTAAGTTTGGGTCTGCCCTGCAAGATGAGAGCCAGGAGAATGAAATTGTTTGTATTCCTGGCTTGCAAAACAGACCCTCTAAGGAGATTTCGGTAAAAAATTTGGCGGGAATTGTGCAGTGTAGAATGGAGGAGATCATCGACCATATCTACTACGAAATCAAAAACAGCAAGTTGCAAGACCAACTAATTGCTGGAATAGTCGTTACCGGAGGTGGTTCTCAGTTAAAGCATATCAAGCAATTGTTTGAATACAAAACAGGTTTTGATACGCGAATTGGTTACCCAAATATGCACCTCGGAAAATCATTCGATGATAGCATTGGTAGCCCATCGCACGCAACAGGTGTTGGACTTGTTATGAAAGGATTTAATGGTAAACAATCTGCAAACCCTGATAGCGCGGTTTACAACAACACTGTTAAGTACCATTCTAAAGCTAGAAAAGGAAATTTCTTTAAAACCATATTTAATAACGCAATTAAAATCCTCGACGAGGAAAATTAAAATCCATACAAACCATAATACCAATCCGTTATGATGAAATTTGATTTACCAAAAGACCACAGCTCAATTATCAAGGTAATTGGAGTAGGAGGCGGAGGATCTAACGCAGTAAACCACATGTACCAACGGGGTATACAAGGTGTGGATTTTATGATTTGTAACACCGATTCTCAGTCGTTGGATAAAAGTCCGGTTCCAGTTAAATTACAATTGGGAGCCAGCTTAACCGAAGGTAGAGGTGCGGGTTCTATTCCTGATGTTGGAAAGAACGCGGCTATCGAGAGTATAGACGACGTTAAGGAAATCCTTGAGAAAAATACAACCATGGTATTCATTACCGCCGGTATGGGTGGCGGTACAGGTACCGGTGCAGCACCTGTTATTGCACAGGCTGCAAGAGAAATGGGGATTTTAACGGTGGGAATTGTTACCATTCCTTTTAATTTCGAAGGAAGAAAAAGAAGAGATCAAGCGGCACGTGGATTGGAACAAATGCGCAATGCTGTTGATACCCTTCTGGTAATCCAAAACGATAAACTTAGAGAGGTTTATGGAAACCTTTCGCTTAAAGAAGCTTTTGCAAAAGCCGACGATGTATTAACTACCGCTGCAAAAGGAATTGCAGAAGTAGTTTCCATCACTGGAGAAATTAACGTGGATATGAACGATGTTCAAACCGTTATGAAAAACTCTGGTGTGGCGATCATGGGATCGGGACTTGCAGAAGGAGAAGGTCGTGCGCTTAAAGCCGTTGAATGTGCACTTGAATCACCACTTCTTAACGATAACGATATCTCTGGTGCTCAGTTTGTACTGCTTAACATTACCTACGGTAACCAAGAGATCATGATGGATGAAATCTCTACTATTACCGATTACATCCAAGAAGCTGCAGGTTCTACCGCAGATGTAATCTGGGGTTACGCGATAGACGAAGAACTTGGAGATAAAATTTCTGTAACGGTTATTGCTACTGGATTTAATGCCAATAGCGACATCAATAATCCTAACAGAGAAGAGGTAAAACAATACAGAGATTTAGAAGAAGACATTAAGCCGGTTGGAAAGAAAATTTCCAATCCTTTCGAAACATCTAATGCACCCAATCCAGTGCAGGAAGAAGAGCAGGAAGCCGAGCCATTTTTAGTTTCTAAACCAGTAGAGGAAAAGACCGAGCAGCAACCAGCTCCACAAGAACAGCCTATTGCATCTAAACCAGAGGAAGAGGTAAATGCCAGAGCAGAGCAGCCTGCAACCGAGGAAGAGCCTCAAGCTATGCGTTTTTCTGCCTTTGGAAGCAAACCAGAGCTGCGTTCCAATGAGCAAAATACTATGCAAACCCCTCGGCAAGAAGAGCCAGCTCCTCAGAAAAAGACCTACATACTTTTAGATGAGGATGAAGATGAAACGGAGGATAATAATACACACCAGGTAGAGGCGAATAAGCAGTTTAAGCAGGAGCAAGAAGAAGTAGTTGAAAACAACTATAATGCACCGGTAAATAGAGCGCATAAAGAGGAAAATAAAGACGATGCGCAACCGCAAATCGATTTGTTTTCTGGAGATCGCAAAACCATGGCAATTGAAACCGAGAAAATAGAAAAGCGCATTGCGAAGATTAAAGATATGTCAGATCGCATGCGTACTCCAGGTGGATTGGCGGAGTTAGAAAAAGAGCCAGCTTACGTTAGAGCTAATTTTAAGTTTAAAAACGTAGAAAGCGAAGACGATGAAAGCTCTCGCCTATCGTTAGATAAAGACAATTACCTAAACAGCGACAACAGCTTTTTACACGATAACGTAGATTAGAATGAGTTTAACTGCACAGATAAACGAGGATATAAAAACGGCCATGAAGGCCAAGGAGAAGGATAAGCTTGCAGCCCTTCGCGCTATAAAGTCGGCTTTATTATTAGAAGCTACTAAAGACGGTAGCGGAGATGTTGATGAAGCAACGGGAATGAAAATTCTACAAAAGCTTCACAAACAAAGAATGGAAGCCGCCGAAATCTTCAAGGAACAAAACCGCGAGGAACAGTACCAAGAAGAGATGTTGCAGGCCGAGGTAATCGAAGCTTATTTACCAGCAAAAATGTCAGCAGAAGAGCTAGAAACCGAACTTAAAACCATTATTAAGGATCTGGGCGTAAGCCAGGCCTCTGAAATGGGTAAAGTAATGGGAGTAGCCAGTAAAAAGTTGGCAGGAAAAGCCGATGGAAAAGAGATCTCTGCGGTAGTTCGCAAGCTTTTAAGTTAAAAACATCCCCTAATGATATCAAACCCCAGGCGCAAGTCTGGGGTTTTTTGTTTTGCATTAGTGGTAAAGAATCGAAAATAATCTGAGCTCACCGCACAGTGCTGGTGGATTTGTAATCCAGCCATATGAAAGGTTGGTTGGAAGGCATCACCGTTTCAGGAGATGCAATAGTTCTTTGGAATCTTGACGGTTATCCCAAAAGGCAAGTACGATTAATTCTTTGTCCGAGTGCTTATAATAAATGCTGTAATTCCCCATGCTGGCAACTCGTATGTTTTCTAACCCAGCTTTACGATACATCTGAGGTTTTTCTGCAATTTGAAGGGTTCTTTCCGTAACCTTATGTAATAATTTCCTAGAAAAAGTTACACTTTGGGTTCTGTTTACCCAATACTCTAGTACAATGGTTAATTGAATATCCGCAGTTTGGGTCCAAACTACTTGTCGTTTAGCCATTGTTTTTTTCGCTTGAGAAGTTCTTCTTGGGTAATAGTAGATCCGTATTTAATATCCTCTTCACTCATCAGTAGAAGCTGCTTTTGGAATTCGTTTAACGGATAAACATTTTCATTTTGTTGAGATGTAGCAATTAGTTGATCCAAGGCCTCTAAAAAAGCCTTGTTCTCTATGGACATTATCTTTTCAATTATTTCGTATCGGATCTTATCTACACTTGCCATATAAGTAAATTTACGGCTTTTTTAAATCATATACAGATACAAACCCTTCTTAAAATTGGCCCTTCCATTATGTTGGGAGTTTACTTGTCTTAACCCCATTATATCAATTAAATGGTATGTTTTTTTTCAAGTTGACATAAAGGTAACCCAAACCCCAACGCATGGCGCTGCTGGATTTGTAATCCAGCCCAGTGAAAGGTTTTAAACTGTAAACTTTGGGATTTAATGCACCTAATTCAACGGCTCCTTGAAGAAGATAGAGCCACCATATTTAAACTTATTGATTAAATGCCTAATAAAAAGAAGTTTAAAGACTTCTTTCTAATAAATGTAGCAGCACTGTAAAAGCAAAAAAGCCCGATTGCTCGAGCTTTTTTCGGCTTATTTAATTCCTCCATCGGGAATGATAGTGATTATCAATAGTAATATTGTAAATAAGAAAAGTAATACACTAAACAATGTGTAAAAAACACTTGTAAGCTTACGTCTACCTTGGCTCACAATATTTTTCAAAATCAAACGCCTTTCCTTTTCTGAGGTATTTTTTTTCACAAAACCAATACCCAACAGGTAAGCTACAGCTAAAGAAAAGCCTCCAATATATCCCATTCCAACTTTCGGAGTATCACTTGGTTTCCAAAATTCCAACAGCCCAACATTTACGCCTGTAAAGCATTCTAACAAAACAATTACAGAGTGTAAATTAAACACTATAAGAAAAACACCTAAAACGCCCGCATTTGTTGTATTATCAGCATTTCTTTTTCTATACAACCCTTTCATAAAATAGACATACGAAAGGTGATATTTAAACAAGTTTAAAAGCATACTTAATAGTTTTCAATCCCTGTTCCATACTCCACACCAGACTGTATCCAATCACTTATCGTTGTGCCAAGTAAAATTGCTCCACCTAATGGAGCCAAAGGAGTAAATAACATTACTGTCCCAGTTAAATATGCTGCTCCTTGCGCACCGTTTAGAGTAGCTCTACCATAATTACCATTCTGATAATCATTATAAGTTTGAATACCATTATCAAAAGCACCTAAAACACCACCTCCTCCATTCGAAACTTTAGAAATAACTTTCAAAGATTGAGGGGCTTTTTTGGCCATTTCTTTAATAGTCAAATCCGCAGCCAAACCAACTTCTGTAGTAACAATAGAGCCACCCCCTGAAATGTCAGACGGAATTCCTGAAATTGTATTCCCCCCACCTCGCTCAACCTCTGTCTGCACTACACCCTCAGCATGAAATTTGGTTCCAAAGGTTATGTAAAACTCTCCACCCTCAAATTCGAAATATTGCAACAAAAATCTTAGGTGAGCCACATTGGCATTGGGATTTCCAATGTAAAAGTTTTGGATTTCAGTTGGAGCTTCCACTTCGCTATCCTTATCCTTACTCTCGTCTTTGTTTTCTGGTGGAGGGGGTGGTGGTACCCATCTGGTTGGTTCCCAGCTCACATTCCATCCATGACTACCATACCAATTATAAGAATCCATTGGATTGTAGATGTTTCTATGTCCGAAGCCGAAGTTGTTATGTGAACCTCCATTATTAATAACAACAGGATCTCTTTCTACGGCTTCCGGTTCAATAATGTACCCGCTGGGGTCGGTATATTTCATAGGGTTATTCCAAACATAACTATATCTATTGAAATTCTGACTGTTCTATTTGTCTTGGATGTAGGGGGCTGCTCGCTAAACCCCACCGCACGGCGCTGCTGGATTTGTAAGTCAGCCATGTGAAAGATAGAAGAGTCTCTTGGAGTACGCACGCAAGAGTTGTGCTTATTGGCTTATGAAATGCTTACTAGCATTTTAATAAACCCCAAAACACAAAACCCCAGACAGTTTAACTGCCTGGGGTTAAATGCAAAAAGGAGGCCGAAGCCTCCTTTTAAGGTTTATTTATCGAACCACATCTTAGTATCAAGAGATGGTTGCGTTGGAGCGTTAGGGTTAGAGTTTACCTCATCTGGTGGATAAGGAAGCCTTCTAACAATATCTCCTAATGTTGCTCCATCCGGTAGAGAAAGAGCTGGGAACTCCAATCTTCTCCAGTTCGTCCAAGCTTCAATAGGCTTGTCAATAGAAGCAATCCAGTGTTGCTCAGCTATTAACTGAAGTCCTTGTGCTGGAGTTTGAGTAGCTAAGTTTGGAAGGGTTACCAAGTAAGCATCAATAGCCGTTTGGTCTACACCCCAGTATTGCATAGAGTTAGTGATCGCAGCGCGCATTTTTGCATCTGCATTTACCGCAGATCCAAATCTAAATTCAGCTTCTGCTTCCAAGAACAGCTGCTCTGTGTATGTAAATACGCGCTCTGGTGCGTCAGGACGTACAACGTTAAGGCTAATTCTAGCATCCTTGTCGTAGTCTCCAGATGTACCAGGCTCAACACCTCTAATTCCAGTAGTGTCGTTTCCAGGGAAGAAGTAAATGTTCAATCTAGGATCGTTGTACTTCTTCATAGTTTCTACAGTTACTTCAGAAGCAAAATAGAATAGGTTCTGACCACCAGCAAAGGTGTTTAGTACGTTCCAGTTTGGATTGTAGTGTCCAGACTCGTTGTAGAATCCATATTCTGCAGCTTCAGCATTGGATGAAATCATTCCACCTTCCGCTAGCATTGCTTGAATTTCACTTTGCTTAGAAGGATCTGAATCAACCATAGTCATCAAGATTCTAAACTTAAGTGATTTAGCAAATGCAATCCACTTTGGTACATTTCCTGCAAAATAGTGGTCGTTCGCCACGTTTACATCGTTTGGATCAAACTGGGCAATTGCAGCATCTAATTCTCCAAGTAGGCCATTTAAGATGTCCTCTTGTCTATCGAATTTAGGAGCATCGATGTCTGAATTAATTGCTTGTGAATATGGCACATCGCCCCACAACATGGTAGTTGTGTAGAAAATAAGTGCACGCATCACCTTGGCTTGTGCCGCGATGTTTGGTTTAGCAGGTCCACTCTCTGGATTTTCTGCGATGTCAATAGCAAACTTCAGGTTTTTCTGAGAGTTTGGATAGTGGTTTCTCCAAGTGTTACCTGTAGTAAATACAGAGAAAATGTAACGCTCCGGATTTCTAAATACGGATGCAGAAGCACCTGAGGCCCATAATTGGGTCCACATAGATCCCGATAATCCGATCTCTGTGGTTCTGTTGGTAGCGTATTCAGATTGAGCCGTGTAAATCAAGAATTCTGGATCTACATTGCTGGTTGTCTCAGGATCTTGGTTAACGTCTAACCAATCCTTTTTACAGCTTACTAGAGCCATGGTGCTCAATAGTAAGATGCCTATAAATGTTTTATTCAGTTTCATTGTTGTAAATCGGTTTTAAAGGGTTACACGTAGGTTAAATCCAATAGTTCTTGTACTAGGTACAGAAGCAAACTCTACCCCTTCACCAGTTAAGCTAGTTCCGAAGAAGTTTACCTCAGGATCGATGTGAGGAACCTCACTATCAATTAACCATAAGTTTCTTCCTTCGATACCTATTGATACTGATGCAAATGGGCTATTAGCTATCCATCTTTTTGGAAGGTTGTAACCAATTTTAAGTTCTCTTAGTTTCACAAAGTCAGCTGCGTAAGTAGATGGCTCTGCTAAACTGTTGTTAGAAATTTGTTGCCAGTAGTCTTGTGCAGAAACACTTGTTTCATTTGGCTTGTATCCAGTGATAGCACCACTTCCGTCTCTAACAACGTTTACTCCTTCATCAACAAAGTCAGCTCTTCCGTTTTCAGCAGTTTCTGCCGCTAAACCAGAGAAGCGTAAATCTTGTACAGTGTTAGAGTAAATTACTCCACCTTTTCTAATGTCGATAAGGAAAGAAGCGGTAACACCTTTGTAGCTAAATTCGTTGTTGATACCTAAAGTCCAGTCTGGGTAAATATCTCCTAAACGAACTCCAGATTCGAATTGTCTTAATCCAGTAGTCTCATCGATTACTACATCTCCGTTTGGAGATCTTACGTAACCACCACCGTAAAGACCGAATTCTTCTCCTTCTTCAGCTTTAATTTGTAGACCACTAAATCCTGAAGTTAAGGTGTACTCCTCAAGACCCGGTGCAAGCTCTTTTACAATTTGCTTGTTCGATCCAAAGTTAAAGGTAGATGTCCAAGTAAATCCGTTATCCAATTGTACCGGAATACCAGAAAGTAAGATTTCGATACCCTCGTTTTGGATGGTTCCTGCGTTTACAGTTTTAAGGTTAAATCCTGTAGACTGAGGAACTGTTAATTGAACGATTTGGTCTTTAGTTTGGATGTTGTAGTAGTTAATGTCCGTTCTTAATCTACCTCCGAAGAAGATTAACTCCGTACCAAATTCCTTAGTAATCTGACGCTGTGGCTTAAGATTAGCGTTAGGAATGGTGTTGGTTGCAGCAAACGCTGGTCTACCGTTGTGTGGGTAAAGCAGGTTAGGTACAAACTGGGTAAATGCATCTGAAAGTGGAGTAAAGAAGAAGTTCAATCTGTATGGATCCTCATCAGAACCTACAGCTGCAATGTTCGCTCTTAACTTACCTGAGAATAACCACTCTTTAGTGCTTTCTGGAAGAATTTCAGAGAACATGAAAGATGCAGAAGCACCAGGGTAGAAGTAAGATCTGTTATCTACCGGAAGGGTAGAAGACCAGTCGTTTCTTCCTGTTAATTCCAAGAATAAGTAATCCTTGTAACCAAATCTTAACTGAGCGAATAATCCATATAGTCTTCTCAACTCAGAGTCAGAGGTATTAGAAATACTCTGTGCGTTTGCATAAGTGTATAGATCTTTTGCTAATAGGTCAGCACCCTGGATACGCGTAGAATTTACACTTCTCTGGTTAACGTTATGTCCAAATAACCCGTCGAATTTAAAATCTTCATTAAGTTGCTTGGATACGTTTAACATCAACTCGGAGTTAATGGAGTTGTAGAAAATGTCTCTTACTTCATATTCTCCGTTTACTCTACCCAAAGTTCCTTTACGCATTACGTTTTCGCGAACGTCGCTATAGAAGTCATTTGCTAAACGGTACGTAGCCGATACGTTATCGCTAAACTTGTAATTTAAAGTTGCGTTACCGTAAAAACGATCTACATCGTTAAGGGTATTGTTGTGAGCAGTTACCCAGTATGGGTTGTTTATGGTTCTGTTACCATCTAATCCATAGGGGTTACCGAACTCATCCACTACGTTGTTTTGTAATTCTTCCTGAGAAATGGTTCTCGGAAGTCCATTGATTAATGCGATGGTGGTAGAAGGGTTATTCCCCCCTTGTCTAGCGTTACCCTCGGTTACAGTGTTGATATAACTACCAGCAACTTGCATGTGCAGTTTTTCTGTAAGCTGTCTTCCCGAGTTAATAGTAAATGTATTACGTTCTAAACTAGAGTTTGGAATAATACCAGACTGAGAAAGGTTGGTGTAACCAAAGCGGAAATCACCGTTTTCATCACCCTGTGAAAGAGAAACACTATTAATATAAGTAGCTCCTGTTTCGTAAAAGTTCTTTACGTTATCTGGATAAGCTCTTAAATTAGTAGAGTCACCTTTCCAATCTAATACTCTTTGCCCATTAATTTTTGGCCCCCAACCATTGGCAAAGTTCTGCGCGTCATAGTTTCCTTGATCCCCCTGAGCGTACTCATTTTGGAAATCAGGAAGTCTCAACGGATTGTCAAAACGCACAGAAGAGTTTAAAGTAACAGCTGTTTTCTTGCCAGATCCCTTTAAACTCTTCCCTGATTTAGTGGTAATGATGATGGCCCCGTTCTTAGCACGAGAACCGTATAGTACGGTTGCAGCTGCACCTTTAAGAACCGAGATGCTTTCGATATCATCTGGGTTAATGTCTGCAGCACGGTTACCAACGTCTACACCTCCCGTAATAATGTCGTTACGAGTTCCGTTAAATCCGGAGTTAGAAAGTGGGTTACCATCTACTACAAACAGTGGCTGGTTATTACCCGAAAGCGAAGTTGCTCCACGGATAATGATTTTAGCACCACCCCCAAGAGAACCCGACTGACTGGTAACACGCACTCCAGGAACTTTTCCTGCCATGGTGTTAAGAACGTTCGCGTCCCTTGCTTTGGTTGTTTCTTCACCGTCAATAGTAGTAACTGCGTAACCAAGCTCTTTCTTCTCACGAACAATTGCGTTGGCTGTTACTACTACCTCGTTTAGGTCGAGTGAGCTGGTACGTAAAGAAACATTAATAGTGTTTTCGGCACCAATGGCTACTTTCTTTCTTTCAAATCCAACGAAAGAGAAGATGAGGGCGGTAGCATCGGATCCTACTTTCAGTTCGTACTTACCGTCGATGTCGGTAATCGTACCTACTGATTCATTTTCTGCTATCCTGACGGATACCCCTGGTAAGGGCGTTTGGTCATCGGCGGAGATTACCGTCCCCCGAATGGTTCTTTCCTGAGCCCAAAGCTGGACACTCAGTAGGAAAGAACAGATCAACAATAATGCTGATTGCTTTTTCATAGATTGTTGTTTTTGATTTAAACTTTTACTCAATTGTTAAAAGTTGGATTTTAAACGAGGGTCAAAAATCCAAAACTGCCTAAAACTAAAGAAAATCCATTCGAAATCATAGCGAATATTAACGTTTGTTTACTTTAAATCTAGGATAAGCGGTTTAAAATGTAGGTTATACGGCGGGTTTTGAGCCCTGAAACGATTGTGTATAAATTGCCTGAAATAGGTCTAGATGGATTCCTATGGGTCAAGTTAGTGTGGTTTTTTCTAATGCGGCAATCTTAGATAGTTTAAATAAATGAAAAACTAAGCTAGGTCATTATATATATTAATTGAAATCAGTCCAATTCCATCTAAGTCGTATTTTTTCGAGATTCCAACAGTTTAGAATTTGGTTAGAGCAATGTATCTAACCTACATGCTTTGTTTATGGCACAAAAAAAACCCCGACGAAATCGCCGGGGTTTTTATATAATGAATGAAGATTGATTACATCATTCCTGGCATTCCACCACCCATTCCTGGATGTCCGCCACCGCCCATTGGAGCTTCTTCTTCTTCCTCAGCAATTACGCATTCGGTAGTTAAAAGCATTCCTGAAATAGAAGCGGCATTTTCTAATGCAACACGAGCAACTTTAGTAGGATCGATTACTCCTGCTTCGTACAGGTTTTCGAATGTTTCTAGTCTAGCGTTGTAACCGAAGTCGTCTTTTCCTTCGCGTACTTTTTGTACAACGATAGATCCTTCTTGACCCGCATTTTCAACAATCTGACGAAGTGGCTCTTCAATTGCACGTCTTACGATAGCAATACCAGTTGTTTCGTCTTCGTTATCTCCTTTAAGTGCGTCTAAGACAGCTTGTACTCTAATGAAAGCAGTACCACCACCTGGGATGATTCCTTCTTCAACCGCAGCACGAGTAGCGTGTAATGCATCGTCTACGCGGTCTTTCTTCTCTTTCATTTCAACTTCTGAAGCTGCTCCAACATATAGTACAGCAACACCTCCAGCAAGTTTAGCTAAACGCTCTTGAAGTTTTTCTTTATCGTAGTCTGAAGTAGTAGACTCGATTTGAGCTTTAATTTGGTTTACTCTAGCAGTAATTTGCTCCTTATCTCCACTTCCGTTTACGATGGTAGTGTTGTCTTTATCGATAGTGATTTTTTCTGCAGTACCAAGCATGTCCAGCTCTGCGTTTTCAAGCTTGTATCCACGCTCTTCAGAAATTACAGTACCACCAGTTAGGATAGCGATATCTTCTAACATCGCTTTTCTTCTGTCTCCGAATCCTGGAGCCTTAACAGCAGCGATTTTTAATGAACCACGGATTTTGTTTACTACTAAAGTAGCTAAAGCTTCTCCTTCGATGTCCTCTGCAATAATTAATAGCGGCTTACCAGTTTGCACTGATTTTTCAAGGATAGGAAGTAGATCCTTCATCGCAGAAATCTTCTTGTCGAAGATTAGGATGTATGGATTCTCTAACTCAGTTACCATTTTCTCAGAGTTGGTAACAAAGTATGGAGAAAGGTAACCTCTGTCGAACTGCATACCTTCTACGATCTCAACAGTAGTATCGGTACCTTTTGCTTCTTCTACAGTAATTACACCTTCTTTTTTCACTTTCTGCATTGCCTCAGCGATAAGCTTACCAATTGTAGCATCGTTGTTAGCAGAAATAGTAGCTACTTGCTCAATTTTGCTAAAGTCGTCACCAACTTCCTTAGAACGCTTTTTTAACTCAGCAACTACCGCAGTAACAGCTTTGTCTATTCCGCGCTTAAGATCCATTGGGTTAGCTCCAGCTGCAACGTTCTTAAGACCTGCAGTTACAATAGCTTGTGCTAATACCGTAGCAGTAGTAGTTCCGTCTCCGGCAACATCTGCAGTTTTAGAAGCTACTTCTTTAAGCATTTGAGCTCCCATGTTTTCTACTGGGTCTTTAAGCTCAATTTCTTTTGCTACAGAAACACCGTCTTTAGTGATAGATGGTGCACCGAATTTTTTGTCAATAACTACGTTACGTCCTTTTGGACCAAGCGTTACTTTAACTGCATCAGCTAATGCGTCAACTCCTTTTTTTAGACGATCTCTTGCGTCTAGATTAAAATAGATTTCCTTAGAAGCCATAATAATTTCTTATTTACTTGTTCGTACTAGTTAAATGGACTTAGACAATTGCGAAAATGTCAGATTCGCGCATGATTAAATAATCTTTCCCTTCGATGTTAATTTCGGTACCAGCATACTTACCATAAAGCACACTGTCGCCCACTTTAACGGTGATAGGCTCATCTTTTTTTCCATTACCTACAGCAACGATTTTACCTTTTTGTGGTTTTTCTTTTGCTGTATCTGGAATAATAATTCCTCCCGCAGTTTTCTCTTCTGCAACTGCTGGCTCAACCAAAACACGGTCGCTTAGTGGTTTAACGTTTACTGACATAATTATTGATGTTTAAGTTTAATTTCAAACAACCCACCTATTGCACGCTTCGTGCCAATTCTGAAAAATGGAAAATTTGACCTAAGCGCAAAAAAAAATGTCAGTGCATCGCTGACACACTGACATTTTTTATCAATTTTTTATGTAGAAGCTTACTCCTGAACTGGAGCTTGAGGTAGCTCGTCTCTGTAGGTTTCATCTCCACCGGTTACTCCGTCGCCAGATCCAGTGTTCATTGAAGCTACTAAACTTAAAACCACGATAAAAATCGCTAGTCCCCAAGTGGCTTTCTCTAAAAAGTCGGTTGTTTTTTGAACTCCGCCCAGCTGGCTTGCTGATCCAAAGCTCGAATCTAATCCACCCCCTTTAGGATTTTGAATTAGAATAATAAGCGCTAGCAGTAAACATGCTAGGATGATTAGAATGAAAATGGCGGTGTTCATGCCTTAGATTTTTCTTTTAATTCAGAAATTTGGTCGGCAAAGTAACTGCTTTTTTCGGGATAATTCAAGGCTAAAATATTGTAGGTGCGAATCGCCTTTTCTATTTCCCCTTGTCCAGCGTAAATCTTTGCCAGGGTTTCGGTTACATAACTCTCGTTATCTTCTATGCTTCTTTTCCCAACATTAATGGGATTAAACATCTCTTGTTTCTTGGGTTTACTTATGGTTGGATTAGTTGCTATGAAGCTTTCGATAATCTCAGATTTGTCTTTGCCTTCTTGTTTGGCAGGCTCTTTATCCTCCTTTATTTCTGCTTTTTCGCTAACTCCTTCCTCGCTTTTGCTCGTCTCTTTTTTATCGGAAACCTTATTGCTTGCCTTGTTTTCCTTGTCCTTTTTGGGTGGATTGGTGGCCTTGGTTTGTGGTTTAGACTCCTCTTTGTCCTTTTCTTTAGTAGTCTCTTTTTCCTCCTTGGCAATAGCTTTATCTGGTGCTATATTTTCTTCCGGCTCCTGCTTACTTTCGGTATGAGAGGAAGTTTCCTGGCTTACAGGCTCTTGAGCCGCTAACCAGTCGGCTAAGCTAAATGGCTTGCTCTCACCTCCGGTGAAATTTTTTTGTGCCGTGGTCTCAGGGCTATCTTTAACCTCTTCTGTTTCTTGTAACTCAGCGCTATGCTCAACATGTTCCTTTTGAACTGCGTTGTCCTCTATATTTGATTCGATATCAAAATCAGCAGCGCTCTTTAGTTGCACAGCATTTGCTACCTCTGCCGCTAAAAGATCGTTGAGGAACTTGGTTTCCTTTTCGGCTTCGTCGTCTTTAGTTTCTTTACTTTTAGGGGTAGTTTTTTGGCTTGGTTCTTCGAAATCTTCTTGAGATTCAATTTCATCTACATTGCCATCAAATCCACTCGATGAAAAGGACAGAGAACCCACCTGCTCTTCTTTTCCTTCCTCCCAAGTTCCCAATGAAAATCCAAATTCTTGGTTTTCTTCTATGTCGTCTGAGAGTGAAGTAATGTGGGTTTCTGGATCTACCTCATCCATTTGAGATTTGGTAGCAGAAGTTTCAATTATTAACTCCTCGTTTGCCGATTCTTTTGCGACTTCTTCGTCGGAAGGGCTTTCCACAGTTTCATCTGTGTTTAGGCCTCCCGTAACGGTTATTTCTTCGTCATCCTCCTCTAGATCCAGCTTGCTCGTCCACGGCGAACTCGATTTTTTACCTGGAGCTTCCTCATTAATATCTGTAAACTCTTCCTTTTCCTTAGCTTCACTTTTTTCACTTGGCGCGGTAAATTCTACCGTTTCTGTAGTGCCGGTAATCGCAATTTCTTCTTCCTCATCGGCCAACTCCAGTTTGCTTTTCCAAAGAGATAAATCTTCTAAATCTTGATTGGGAATTTGCTCCCTTTGGTTCTCCTTTTTCGTAGGAGGTTCAGGAATATAGTCTAATTCTTCTCCTTGTTTTTTGTTCTCCTCGACTTGCGATTTGGGCTCAATAGATTCTATTCCAGATAGAGCAAAAGGTTCATTCTTTTCCTTTTCACCCTCTTGATCTCTAGCAAGTCTGGTTTCAAATTCGCGGCTCTCGTAGGGATCAGTAACTTGAATGATTTCTTCATCTTGGTCAGATTCTTCATCCTCATCTAGGTTGGAATCTTTACTCTGCCAGTTGGATATTTCCTTTCTGGTTTCCGCTTTTTTGTCGGTGTTGGGATCGAAGTAATATATATCGGCTTCCCAATTGTTATCCTCTTCCGTTTCCTCTTCTAACTGCTGGCTTTCAATTTGCTCAGTGGTTTGATTACCTCTGCTATCCTTCGGAATTACAAAATCTAATTCTTCTGTTTCCTTTTCAGGTTCTGGGAAATCGTTGAGTAAAAACTGTTGAAGTACAAATCGATCGTTAACAAAAATGGAGTGATCGTTAACTTCCCGGCCGTTATCATCCGTAGAAAATTTCGCCTTGCCTTTTAAAAGTAACATGTGGCCAAGTGAGAAGTAGGGGAAACGTTCTAGACTTTCCTCCAATGCATTTAAGTCATCACTACTGATGTCCTTTGGGTTACTTAAAAGCTCGTTAAATCTCGACTTGTCCATATTACCAATTACCAACCGAGGCATTAAAAATTTCTTGGATTAGTTGCTCGGTTATTTCTTGCGCTAATCCTTCTTCAACGTCACTAAAATTTCGTTGCGATTCGAAATCTACGAATCTTGAGAAACGTTTTTCAAAATTTTTATCAGGTTCTATCCTATTTATATAAGAAACTTCTACTTCTATGGTAAATCTATCCAGTGCCGCAGTTTGGTTTCCTTGGGCTGCTACGGGACGGGTTTCGTATTTTACTATGGTACCCGAAAACATAATGTCTCCGTTGCTTCGCACGATATCTAAAGGCGTTTGAGCGAGTAACAAATCTTTAAGGGCCTCGGTAAATTGTTGGTTAAAATTTGGAGATACCAAGGCAGCGGTACTGGTGAAATAGTCTACGGAAAATGTTTCTGCTTCCGCCGGAATGTCTGCCCCCGAAAAGGAATAAGAAACCCTGCAACTGTTTAAGCAAAGAACGACTAGGCCAAAAAATGCGATTTGTAGTATCCTCATTAGTTTAAATCGTACTCTTTAATTTTTCGGTAAAGGGTTCGCTCCGAAATTCCTAGCTCCTTGGCCGCACTTTTTCTTTTGTTATTATGCTTTGCCAGGGCTTTCTTAATCAGGTCTTTTTCGGTTTCTGCAATACTGTAATTTTCCTCCACTTCCTCGTGAATATCAAAATCCTCGCTCTTTTTTGGAGGTAATTGCAGTGGGGGCGGTGGATTTAACTGATCCGAAGTTTCGTAGCTGCTATTGTCGTAATAACTTACTGCTCCGGCTCCGCTATAATCCTGATTACCCGTCATGTTGCCGCGCATAACCAGCTGTTTTAATTCGCTCAACTCATTTTTTAGATCGAATAAAACCTTATAGAGTATTTCCCTTTCCGAAAAAGATTCTTGATTCTTTTTCTCGTCTTTATAAACTACTGGAACTTGCTTTTTAAAAGCCGGCGGAAGGTATTTGGTCATCGTCTGGCTATCCACTTCTCGGGTGGGTTCCAGGATAGAAATTTGTTCTGTAACGTTTTTAAGTTGCCTTATATTTCCCGGCCAGCTGTAGCGCATTAAAATTTCTTTGGCATCCTCGGTAAGCTGTACCGGAGGCATTTTATACTTGTCAGCAAAGTCAGCTGAAAATTTTCTAAATAACAAATAGATGTCTTCTCCTCGTTTGCGCAAGGGCGGAATTTCTATTGGAACCGAGTTTAAACGGTAGAATAAATCCTCTCTAAAGCTCCCGTTTTTTACTGCTTGCTCCATATTAACATTGGTAGCTGCAATAATTCTAACATCGGTTTTATGCACTTTCGAAGAACCTACTCTAAGGTATTCACCCGTTTCTAAAACTCTTAATAAACGTACTTGAGTTTGTAGCGGCAGTTCGGCCACTTCATCCAAGAAAATAGAACCTCCATTGGCTTCTTCGAAGTAACCTTTTCTAGAGTCGGTTGCTCCGGTAAAGGATCCTTTTTCGTGGCCAAAAAGCTCTGAATCTATTGTGCCTTCTGGGATAGCTCCACAGTTAACAGCAATGTAGGGGTTGTGTTTGCGATGCGAAAATTGATGGATAATTTGAGGCATTACCTCCTTACCCGAACCGCTTTCCCCAGTAACTAAAACAGACATATCTGTTGGAGCTACCTGTTTTGCAATTTCCAATGCTCTATTCAGCAAAGGGTTGTGCCCAATAATGCCAAAGCGCTGTTTTATTTGTTGGATGTCAGGGGTCATTTTTAAATCAACTCTCCTTTTAAAGTTGCCGCAGTACAATCGTGTACGTGAACATTAACATAGGTGCCAGGAACGGCATCCTTTTTTGGGAATACAACAACCGTGTTTTGGCTAGTTCTTCCGAAAAGTTCGTCTTTATTTTTCTTGGAAACTCCTTCGATTAGGATTTTGTAGTCCTTACCAACCATTTTTTTATTGCGCTCCAAAGAGTGTTTCATTTGTAGGTCTACAATTTCCGTAAGTCTTCTGCTTTTTACTTCCTCTGGAACATCGTCCTCGTATTTTCTTTCAGCTAGGGTTTTTGGCCTTTCGGAGTACTTATACATATAAGCAAAGTCATACTTTACCTGCTCCATTAAACTCAAGGTTTCTTGGTGCTGCTCTTCAGTTTCTCCACAGAAACCAGTAATAATATCTGTGCTAATTGCACAATCGGGTATGTACTTATTAATAGCGGCAATTCTATCCATGTACCATTCTCTGGTATATCCGCGGTTCATTTTCTTTAAAACCTCAGAATTACCTGATTGTACGGGTAGGTGAATGTAGTTGCAGATGTTTTCGTATTTCGCCATCACCTGCAGGACTTCGTCGGTCATGTCTTTTGGATGTGAGGTAGAAAAACGAACCCTTAAATCTGGAGATACTTGTGCCACCATTTCCATAAGGTTGGCAAAGTTTACTACTTCTTCGTCTGGGTTTATTACCTCCCCCTTTTTGGTGATATTCCAACGGTATGAATCTACATTTTGACCAAGTAAGGTTACTTCTTTGTAGCCTTGTTCAGCAAGTTGTCTTGCTTCTTCAACAATAGATTTTGGATCTCTACTTCGCTCTCTACCTCTGGTAAAGGGAACTACACAAAAGGTGCACATGTTGTCACAGCCTCTCATGATAGAAATGAAAGCGGTAATTCCGTTGGTGTTTAATTTAACCGGGTTGATATCGGCGTAGGTTTCTTCTCTACTTAAAAGAACATTAACTGCTTTTTGACCTTCTTCAACCTCGTCTAATAATTTTGGTATATCTCTGTAGGCGTCAGGTCCAACAACCAAATCCACCAATTTTTCCTCTTCTAGTAATTGAGATTTCAAGCGTTCGGCCATACAACCGAGAACACCAACTTTAAGGTGTTGGTTTTTGCGCTTTAATCCTTTAAAGTGATTCAAACGATTTCTAACCGTTTGTTCTGCCTTATCTCTAATAGAGCAGGTATTTACTAAAATTAAATCTGCATCGTCTATTTGGTCAACAGTTTGGTAGCCATTTTCAGCAAGAATGCTGGCAACAATTTCGCTATCCGAAAAATTCATTGCACAACCGTAACTTTCTAAAAATAATTTTTTGCTACCCGTTTTGGTGTCTATCACCGTGGGCGATCCTTGTAACTCCTCTGCTAACAACTTTTCCTTCCCCGTCATCGCACTAATAATTTACAGCAAAGGTACTATTTAAAGATGATTTGACTGACATTTTGACACTTATTATCACAGAAACTATTTTCACTTTTCAGTCGTATAAATGAGCTTAAGGAACAGTATTCATTATAATTCTGTTTTTTTGTGGAAAATTAAAGAAGCCAGTATGGCCAAAAACTTATTGATTGTCGAGTCACCAGCAAAGGCGGGAACCATTGAAAAATATCTTGGAAAAGATTTCGTGGTTAAGTCGAGCTACGGACATATTAGAGATTTAGAGAAGAAAGAAACTGGGGTAAAAATCGAGGATGGTTTTGAGCCGGTTTACGTTATAGATCCGGATAAAAAAAAGCTAGTAACCGAACTTAAAAAGTTAGCGAAGGATGCCGAAATGGTATGGCTTGCAACGGATGAGGACCGCGAAGGGGAGGCTATTAGTTGGCACCTAGCGGAAGCTTTGAAATTGAATCCAGATAAAACCAAAAGGATAACTTTTAATGAAATTACTAAGCCTGCAGTTTTAAGATCTTTAGAAAACCCAAGAACCATAAATAACAATTTGGTAGATGCGCAACAGGCGCGTAGGGTTTTAGACCGTTTGGTTGGATTTGAACTGTCGCCCGTTCTTTGGAAAAAAGTAAAACCAGCGCTATCTGCAGGTAGGGTGCAATCGGTTGCTGTGCGACTTATAGTGGAACGAGAAAGAGAAATTCTCGATTTTAAGCCTGAAACTTATTTTAAGGTAAACGGGAAATTTAAGAATACGAAAGGGGAGCTATTTAAGGCTGAAATTTCCGATAAGCTTAACTCCGAAGCGGAGGTAAAAGAAATTCTTGAAGCAGTTAAAGGAGATCATTTTTCGGTAAAAGACCTTCAGGTTAAACCGGGAAAGAAAACACCTGCTCCGCCATTTACAACATCTACGCTTCAGCAGGAGGCTTCTAGAAAGCTATCCTTTTCTGTTTCCCAGACCATGGGAGTAGCACAAAAGCTGTATGAAGCTGGATATATTACTTATATGAGAACGGATTCTGTGAATTTATCGGAAACCGCTCTTAATGGAGCCCGGGATGCGATTACTTCTGAGTTCGGAAATAAATATCATAAGCAACGCCAATATACCAGTAAATCGAAGGGGGCGCAAGAGGCGCACGAAGCCATTCGTCCAACCGATTTTACTCGAGCTGAAATTTCAGGAGACAATCAAGCACAACGATTGTATGAGCTAATTTGGAAGCGTGCTATTGCCAGTCAAATGAGCGATGCCGAGATTGAGCGCACTACAGTTCTCCTAGAGAATAACGCGATTAATTACGATTTTAGAGCGAAGGGAGAAGTAATAAAGTTCGATGGATTTTTAAAGGTATATATAGAATCTACTGACGATGAGCCGGCGGAAGAGGCTGGGATATTACCATCGATGACAATTGGGGAGAGTATTGCATACGATGTAATTACAGGAACGCAGCGATTTACGCATCATCCTCCAAGATATTCTGAAGCTCGTTTGGTTAAGAAATTAGAGGAACAAGGGATAGGAAGACCATCCACCTATGCTCCAACCATTTCAACCGTTCAAAAAAGAGGTTATGTAGTAAAAGAGGAAAGACCTGGGAAAGAGCGATCTTATATTCAGTTGGAATTAGCCGGTAAAGAAGTGGCTAGAAGTCAAAAAACGGAAATTACTGGTGCGGAAAAAGGAAAATTATTTCCCACCGATATAGGAATGGTTGTAAATGATTTCTTGGTAGAAAACTTCGAGGGGATATTGGACTATGGATTTACTGCAGAGGTCGAAGATCAGTTTGATAGAATAGCCTCTGGTGAAATCCAATGGAAAAAAATGATAGAAAAGTTCTACGGACCTTTTCATGAAACGGTTGAGAATACTCTGGAGCACTCTGAAAGGGCAACTGGAGAGCGTCATTTGGGTGAAGATCCAAAAACCGGTAAGGAAGTAATAGCGCGCATCGGTCGTTATGGCCCCATGGTGCAGTTAGGAAAAACGGATGAGGAAGAGGATAAGCCGCAGTTTGCCTCTTTAAGATCAGACCAGTCTATTGCTACTATTACCTTAGAAGATGCATTAGAGTTGTTTAAATTACCTAGAGTTTTAGGAGAGTTAGAAGGTAAAAAAGTTCAAGCTAATATTGGTCGTTTTGGACCCTATGTTCAATGGGGAAGCACTTTTGCAAGTTTAAAGGCTTCTGGATTGGATCCTATGGAAGTAGATTACGACCAAGCTGTTGAGCTAATTCAGGAAAAAGTTAAAGCAGACAAGGAAAAAACCATTAACATTTTTGATGGTAAGCCTGTGATAAAGGTCTTGAAAGGAAGATACGGACCTTACATTGCTGTGGGTAGAAAGAATTTTAAAATCCCAAAAGGATTTGAACCTGAAGAATTAGATAGAGCACAGTGCGAGCAAATTATTAATGAAGCACCGGCGAAGAAGACTAAAACCAAGAAGAAAAAATGAGTCTTCCTTCCGAATTTCTTGTTCCAAGTAAAATTTCGAGGGAGCATTGCGTCCCAGGTAGTATAGGTGCAGAATTAATTGGTTTCAATCAAAATGAAACTTCCCATTCTGTATATATTGTTGGAGTACCAGAGTACCGTGGGGCGGGTTTAAATAGTAATGGAGAACCCGATCAGATTCGCGAGCGTCTGTATCATCTGTTTCCACAATTTTTTAAATCTAAAATCTGTGATTTAGGTAATATAAATCCAGGCGCTTCTTTGCAGGATACTTACTTTGCTCTGGAGCAAATATCGGTAGAGGTAGGGAAGAGAAATGCTGTACTTATTGTTCTTGGAGGTAGTGGCGATTTAGCCTTACCGCTGCTTAAAGCACAAGAAAAGTTCGAGCAATTGTATGCTGCTGTCTCGGTGGATTACAGAATAGATTTTGATCCAAACCAGGATGAAATAAGCCACAAAAACTACTTGTATAAGTTCTTTGCAGATAGTCCGGGGTTCATTTATCAGTATTTACATTTAGGACTTCAGAATTATCTTCAAAACCAGGAGGTTCTTAAATTTTTTAAGTCGGTAAATTACGATGCTTCTCGCCTAGGAAAATTGCGGGGGAACATTGCGAGCTCTGAACCGGTTTTCAGGTTGGCAGATTTGGTTTTCTTCGATTTTTCCGCTTTAAAGTATGGGGAGTCGCAATGCGGAATTGAGGCAAATCCCAATGGGTTTTATACCGAGGAGTTTTGTCAAATGGCACGATATGCTGGCTTTAGTGATTACGTAAAGGTGTTTGGTCTTTTCGATTTCACTTTCCCGAATCAGTTTATGAGTAATACGGGAGCGAAATTGGTATCTGAGGTAATTTGGTGTTTTCTAGAGGGATTATCTCAAAGAAAGGTGGAGTTGCCCAATGTGGAAGACGGGAGATTTAGAAAGTACTCAGTATTCATGGATGAATTTAGTCGGGAGATTATTTTCTATAAATCACTTCACTCTGGAAGATGGTGGTTCGAAGCTCCATCTCGCGGGAATGAAAATTCCATGCGATCGAGGTTGGATATGATACCCTGTGGAAAAGAAGATTTTGAGGCGGCAAAGAACAATCGAATACCAGAATCTTGGTGGGTATCTTTATTTAAAGACAATTAATACCTTACCTTTATACTTGCGTTATTAAGATGCTGGTGTTGATAAACTCGTCGAATTTGAAAATACTTACAAGTTTTAGGCTTCCAATATTGATCTTAGGATTTTTTTGGATTACACCCAATGTCTTTGGGCAGCAACTAACACAATACACGCAATATTTTAATAACTACCTTTTCTATAATCCGGCATTTGCAGGTCGAGATTATCAAACTGATGTTTCTTTTATTTCTCGACAACAATGGGTTGGTTTAGACGGTGCTCCTCAGTCCAATACACTGAATTTCAGCACAAAAGTATTGCCACTCAACCTTGGTGCTGGCGTTAACATTAACTACGAAAAGATTGGAGCTTACACCTCAGTTAATGCAAATTTCAGTGTTGCAGGGGAAAAGAGGATGGGTCTAAATACTTTTAGATTTGGAATTGCCCCAGCAGTTTATTCATATTCCTTTGGAAATCAGTTAAATGCTATAGATAACCCAGAGCTCGATCCCGTTTTAAACGGTATTGCTAACGCATCAACTCGGTTTGATTTAAGCTTTGGGTTTTTGTTTAGAGCTCCGCAATATTTTGTGGGTTTATCCTTTGCAAATATTCTGGCTCCCCGATTTGAAGAAATTTCGAAGTTAGGGAGTAGAAATGTGCAAATCCAAGCTGGATTAGATTATCAATTACCTGGTAGTCAGGAGATAACCTTGCATCCAAGCTTAATGTTTAAGTCTGATTTAAATAGTATTTCCGCTTATGTGGTGGATTTGAGTTTATTGGCCTTGTATAAGGAGAAATTCTTTATTGGTGCGAGTTATCGGTCTTTTGATGCTATTGCTCCTGTAGCGGGGTATCAATGGTATAACTCTTTGGGTAGATTTAGAGTTACCTATAGTTACGACTATACTACAACTACCATTTCTAACGTTTCTAATGGTAGTCATGAAATTTCGGTGAAATACAGTCATTTTATCGATAGACCAACAGTAATCAATCGATATAAAAACGTGAGATTCCTATAATTTTTAAATTTGTTAATTCAGAATTGAGAAAATAAGAGTTATTTCGCAACCTAAGCGTGTTTATTATGAAGCAGTGGATTCGTTTCGCGGCGATTGCATTAATTGCAGTTACCGCATTTTCATGTTCGAGTGGAGGAAATTATGAGTTAGTTGGTGTAAGCCGTTTCGATGGGTACACTCCAACAACACCATATGGTATGCAGTATATCCACATGGGGTCGTTTACCATGGGTAACAACGACAATGATCTTGCTTATACGCACACCACCCGACCAAGAACAGTATCAGTTTCATCTTTTTACATTGATGATACTGAAATCTCTAACACAGAATACCGTCAGTTTGTTTACTACGTGAGAGATTCTGTTGCACTTTACCTATTGGCAGAGGAAGGTTTAGAAGATTACTACACCGAGGATGAAGAGACTGGTGAGTTTATTCTTAACTGGAGAGCTGACATCGATTGGTATGGTGAGGAAGAGAAAGAAGTTTTAGAGCAATTGTTTATCGAAGAGGATGAGCAATTCTACGGGAAGCGTCAAATCGATCCACGTCAGTTGGTGTACGAATACTATTGGGTAGATTTTCGTTCTGCATCAACTCGTTTAGAAAGAGACAACACGCAAATGTTCACTAACTCTAAAGGTGGTGCTTCTCCAGTGCTTTCTCACAACAACCGTAAAAAGTACATTGTTAAGGAATTAGTTTCTGTATATCCAGATACACTTTGTTGGATTCACGATTTCGTTGGTTCAAACAACGATGCAATGAGCGAGAACTATTTCTGGCATCCTGCTTACGATGATTATCCTGTTGTAGGTGTTTCTTGGAGCCAGGCTAAAGCGTTCAACGTTTGGAGAACCAACTTAATGAATACAGGTAAGAAGCGTAGAGGAGATCTTGCAATGCCTTCATTCAGACTTCCTACAGAGGCAGAATGGGAATATGCTGCAAGAGGTGGATTAGATTTAGGTCAGTACCCATGGGGTGGTCCTTATTTAAGAAACCGTCAGGGTTGTCCTTTAGCTAACTTTAAGCCACTTAGAGGTGACTATGTTGAGGATGGTGGATTCTACACAGTAAGAGTGGATTCATACGAGCCAAACGACTACGGATTATTTAACATGGCTGGTAACGTTGCAGAATGGACCGTAACTGCTTATGATGAGTCGGTATACGAGTATATGGGAGAGTTGAACCCAGATTATACGTATGATGCTAAGCAAAATGAGCTTCCAGTATTCAAGAGAAAAGTTATTCGTGGTGGTTCTTGGAAAGATATTCCATACTACTTACAAGTTGGAACTAGAGCTTACGAGTACCAAGATTCTGCGAAGTCATACATTGGATTTAGATCTGCAATGTCTTACTTAGGAAGAGGTCAAGACGTTACTGGAGCTGGAATGGCTAACTAGTTAATGGTCTAGAATAATAATAGTAATTACCCAACCGTTTAATACACACAACAAAGTTATTTATGAAACCAGGAAGTAAAGGATGGAAGAAGTTCATGGCCAAACTGTATGGTATTGGTGCCGCAGTTGTAATTATTGGTGCACTATTTAAAATCATGCACTGGCCATATTCAGGGATTCTTCTTATTGTGGGGTTAAGTACAGAGGCGATAATCTTCGTTTTCTCAGCTTTCGAACCTATTCCAAAAGAATACGATTGGTCATTGGTATATGATGAGTTTAACGAAATGGAAGACTCAGAAGAACTAGGGCCAAGAAGAAAGAAATCAGCTGGTTTAGGTGATTTAGACCACATGTTGGAAGAAGCCAAAATTACTCCTGAGTTATTAGAAAATTTAGGCGATGGTTTCAGAACCCTTTCAAATCAAGCGTCTAAGCTTAATGAAATAGCTGATGCCACGGTTGCAACTGATGAGTATGTTACCTCTCTTAAAGGTGCTTCATCTAAGGTTACTGAGCTTTCCGATAACTATCAAAAAGCATCTGAGTCTCTTGTTGGTTTAATGGAGTCTGGCGACTACAGTTCACAAGCTGGTGAAGGTCTTCAGCGCTTAACTGCTAACCTTAACAAGCTTAACGAGGCTTACGAATTGCAACTACAGGGTGCAACCGATCATTTAAGATCTTCCGGTGAGGCTTTTGCTGGTATCGAAGAGTTAGTGAGAAATCTTAAAGACTCTGTTGAGGATACTAAGCGTTACAAGGACAATATTTCTCAATTATCTGAGAATTTAACCTCGCTAAATACAGTTTATGGTAACATGCTTGCTGCCATGAATTACAACAAGACCAACGCATAAGGTCGAGAATCATTCGTAGAATTAAGAATTAAGTTATTCTAATAATATATGGCTGGAGGAAAGGAAACCCCACGGCAGAAAATGATTGGGATGATGTACTTAGTGCTAACAGCTCTGTTAGCACTAAACGTATCTAAGGACATCCTAGACGCATTTGCCATCATTGATGAAGGAATTGAGAAAAGTACCTCAAGTTTCCAAGATAAAATCGATGGTCAGATGTCGGATTTCTTAGCATCCTACAACGAAAACCAAAAGAAAGTAGAGCCTTATTACCAAAAGGCTAAGAAAGTAGAAACACTTGCCAACGACCTACATCAGTATATCAATACGATGAAGGCTAAAGTGATCGCTTATACTAATACTCAAAACCCTGAAAATTTTCAGGAGTACATGGGAAAGAATGCTTCTGGAAGGGATACTGTTTTAGGTATTGAGTACATTGAAAAGAAGGACGATTACGATTCTCCAGGATTTTTCTTGTTAGGGCCAGATCCCGCAAAGAAATTAAAGGAGGATGAGCATTCTGCAAAGGCGCTACAAAACGAAATGTTGAAGTTCCGCGATGAATTAATCAACATGGTAAAAGACGATCCTCAGTTTGTAGAGCGTTTACAAGAAGAGTTCAAATTCGAAGGTGGTAAAGATAAGTCTGGAGTTAAAATGGAGTGGGCATCGCTTACTTTCTATCACCAGACTGTTGCGGCAACGCTAACCATGCTTTCTAAAATGCAGGCTGATGTTAGAACGGCGGAATCGGATGTGATTGCATACCTGTATCAATCTGTAGATGCTGCTTCCTTTAAGTTTAACAAGCTTATGGCTGTTGTAAATACACAGTCGAATTACATCGCAGTTGGAGATTCGTTTAGAGCTGATGTTTTTCTAGCAGCGTACGACTCTACTAAATTCCCAGAGATTAAAATTGGATCTGATTACGACCAAGAATCTCGTCAATTTAAAGGAGAACCTGTGGATATTGATGTGGTTGATGGAGTTGGTAAAATCAGAATGAAGGGAACAACAACCGGAGAGAAAACTTGGAAAGGTGTAATTAACTACGAAGTTTCTGGTGGAAGAACTGTTCCTTACCCATTCGAGTTTACGTTTAAAGTTTCTGATGCCGATGCGGTAATCGATCCATCTAAAATGAATGTATTCTACAAGGGACTCGATAACCCAGTTTCTGTATCAGTTCCTGGTGCCGACTCGGATAAATTGAGAGTTACTTGTAATGTAGCAGGTGTAAAGATCAAGCCTGATCCTGCAGGTGGTGCTGGAAAGTATCTTATTAACGTTCCTGGATCTGTAGATGCGAGGGAGTGTAAATTGATAGTATCTGCTGAAAATGTTTCTGGAAATATGAAGCAGGCTGGAGAAAAAACTTTCCGTATTAAAAAGATTCCACCTCCAACTCCGTTCTTTATGGGTAAGAAGCCTACGGATAACGTTATTCCGTTAGTAGCACTTACCACTGGAGATGAAATTAAGTGTATTCTAGAAGACTTCCTTTTCGAAGGGGTACAGTTTAAAGTGACTAAGTTCTCTCTAAGTATGACAAAAGGAGGTAACGTAGTAAACTTTGATCAAAGAGGTAATAAGATTGGTGGTGAGGTTAAGCGTGCCTTAAGTGAGGTTCGTAAAAACCAAATCGTTACCTTTAATAACATTTGGGCTATTGGTCCTGATGGTGAAGAAAAGAAATTGGCAAACTTGTCATTTAAAGTAATCTAATATGAAAAGAGTAATTGGAATTTTGCTTACGGTAGCGGTAGCTACAGTTGCGCAAGCTCAGGTTCTTACTCCTGAGATGAAAAAAAGAATGTATAAAGATACATTCCTAGATTACGACCCAGAATTAGACATTGATTCTGTAAGAAACTTCCAGCAAAAGGAAGTGCTTCCAGATCCTCCAATTAGAGAGGCCGATGTTTTATGGTCTAAGAGAGTATGGAGAGAAATTGAGGTGGCTGAGAAGGTTAACCTTCCTCTTTATTACCCGTTAGATGATATTGCAGATAGAAAAAATCTATTTGATGTTCTTCGCGATGCGTATCAAGCAGGATTAATCCAAGCATTCGATTCTAGATTTATTGGATCTGATGAGTTTAGATTTCCTATTCCAGCAGATACTGCAGATGCTAAGTTATTCTCAAGAAAAATTACTTTAACTGACATCGATGAGTTTGGTGAAACCAATTACATCACAAAAACGCAGGATTTCGAAGCGGAAGATGTTGTTAGATATAGAATTAAAGAGGATTGGTATTTCGATAAGCAAAGATCTGAGCTAAGGGTTAAGATTCTTGGTATTATGCCAATTTGTAAATACACTGATGAGGACGGAACTGTAAAAACACAGCAAACTGCTTGGTTCTATTTCCCAGAGGTTCGTCACGTATTGGTTAACTACGAGGCATTTAACAGAAGAAACAAAACCCAGAGAATTACTTTCGACGATATTTTCAGAAAAAGATATTTTTCTTCTCACATCATTAAGGAAGAAAACGTTTACGACAGATCGATTGCATCTGTTTACACTTCACCTTACGATCAGTTGTTGAAATCTGAGGAAATCAAACAAGAGATTTTCAATTTCGAACACGATCTTTGGAGTTACTAAAATTTCTTTTCAATTAGATTAATTTTGAGCGCCCTTTTGGGGCGCTTTTTTATTTTATATGCTTTCAATTAACGGTTATACATACCATTTAGGGGAAAGAGCCCTATTCGATAATATTTCATTTTTCGTAGGTCCTGGGGAAAAAATTGCTCTGGCTGGAATCAACGGGTCTGGTAAAACAACCTTACTAGGAAAAATAGCAGGAACTCCAAGACCTAAGGAAATTGCCCTGGCTGGCAATTGTAGAATTGGGTATCTACCTCAGCATCTACCATGGCAGTCGGAAAAAACCGTTTTAGATGAAGTGCTTTCTTCTCAAGAAGAATTGTCTGGCCTTGAAGAGGAACTTGAATTCTACAATAACCAGTTGGTTACCCTAACTGATTACGAAAGTGCGGAATATACCAAGGCTATTGAGAAGGTTTCTGAGCTATCGGAAAAATTGGGGACTGTTAATCCCCATGAAATTGAGGCTAAGGCTGAAAAAGTATTGAAGGGATTGGGCTTTACGGATGAGGATATTTCCAAGCCTTGTTCAACCTTTTCGGGTGGATGGAAAATGAGAATTTCCCTTGCTCAAATTTTATTAGAGGATCCAGACTTATTAATGCTGGATGAGCCTACCAACCACTTAGATATAAATTCTGTGGTGTGGTTAGAACGCTATTTAAAGGACTTTAGAGGCGCAATAATTCTAATTAGCCACGATAGAAGATTCCTTGATAATATAACCTCCAGAACCATTGAAATCGTTAAGGGCAAAGCTTACGATTATCCTTTTACCTATTCAAAATATCTTGTTGAAAGAGAAATTAGAAATGAGCAGCAATTAGCTACTCAAAGAAATCAGGAAAAAGAAATAGAGCGAACGAAGCAACTTATAGATCGCTTTAAAGCAAAGGCAACAAAGGCTTCCATGGCTAAATCCTTGGAAAAGAAGCTGGATAGAATGGACGTGATTGAAGTTGACGACTTCAACCAGAAATCGATTGCTGGTAAGTTCTTGTATTCTAAAGATCCAGGAAAAATTGCATTGAGAGTAGAAAGTCTCGCAAAAAGTTTTGGAGACAAAACGATATTCAACGATATCAGTTTTGAAATTGAGCGTGGGGATAAAGTAGCCTTAGTAGGAAAAAACGGAGTTGGAAAATCTACCATCTTAAAAATAGCGTGTGGCGCACTTAAGGAGGATGGTGGGGAATGCAAATGGGGTCATAATGCAGAGGTCCAATATTTTAGTCAGGATGGCCCCGACCTAATTCCCAAAAACAGAACTCCACTAGAGCACATGGAATTGTTTGCTCCAAACGACCAATTTACCATGTGCCGAACCATTTTAGGATCATTCTTATTTTCTGGGGATGATGTTGACAAAAAGGTGACGGTTTTATCAGGAGGTGAAAGAACGCGTTTGGTGTTGGCACAGTTAGCAATCAACCCCAGTAATATTCTGGTATTAGATGAGCCTACTAACCACTTGGACATTCCCTCTAAGGATCACCTTAAAGATGCCTTAAGATCCTATCCAGGAACGGTAATCGTTGTTTCCCACGATAGAGAATTTTTGGCGGGTTGGTGTAACAAGGTGATAGAGTTAAGAGAGGGAGAGAGTAAAGAGTTCCCAGGGGATATTGATGCTTTCTTAAAAGAAAAGGAGAAGGAAGATCTTACCGCTTATTCCATGACGGAAAAATCGGTTAAAGCTAAAAAGGAGCCGAAACCGAAAGTAGACCAAAAGCCAAAAGCAAATAGCGATTCACGGGAAAAAGTAAAGCTGGAAAAAGAGATTGAAAAGGTAGAAGCCGAACTGGGTATCCTCACGAAAAAACTTGACGAGGTAAAGCCAGGGAAGGAACAAGATGAAATTCTTTCCAAATACGGGGAATTAGATAGCAAACTAAATGTTTTAATGGAAAAGTGGGCAGATATGTAGGCTACTGGATTAAAGTCCTTATAAGGGGCTCTAAACCATTAATTTTTAATTCTAGAACCTCTTCCATCATTTGACCCAATTTCCCTTTTGGGAAGCCCTTAGTTCGGTACCAAACCAAGTAATGTTCGGGTAAATTGATTAAAAAACGCCCTTCGTATTTACCGAAGGGCATTTTTGTGTTAGCCAGTTTTATTAAATGGGTTTTATCCATTTATTTTTTTGGTATTCTTTTTAAGGTTTCCAGTAAGTAGTACCAGAACTTTTGTACCGAACTAATTTGGCAGCATTCATCTGGTGAGTGTGCATGTCTGATGTTTGGTCCAAAAGAAATCATATCCACTTCGGGAAGGTGTTTTCCAAGTATTCCACATTCCAATCCTGCATGGCACGCCATAACGTTTGGTTTGGCCTCGTACATCTCCTTGTACAGTGCCTCCATAATGGATAGAATTTCTGAGTTTGGATTAGGTTCCCAGCCTGGGTAATCCCCAGTTTGCTCCACCGTTGCACCCATTAACTCAAAACAAGCCTTAATGGATGATGCTACTGCACTTTTGGTACTTTCAACACTACTACGTTGCAGTGACTTGGTAAGGAATTTACCGTCCTTTACAATAACCTGAGCCAAAGACGAGGAGGTTTCAACTAGATCATCAAAATTCAGGCTCATTTTAAACACCCCATTATGAACGGCTTCAATGGCGTTTAAAATTTTATTTAGATCTGATTCAGCAACACAGTTTGCCGGTGTGGAACATGACTCTAAAGTAATCTGAATGTTCTTTTCTACCGGAGTAAACTCGCTTTTAAAAGTTGCTAAGCTAGTCTTAACCGTAGCTTCTAAATCAGCTTTTAACTTCGGGTCAATAGAAATGGTGGCAAGAGATTCTCTGGGAATTGCATTTCGCAAGCCTCCTCCATTAATTTCGTGAAGGTAGAAGGGGAAAGAGAAGTCCATTAAAAGTCTGTTCATCAACTTGTTGGCATTGGCTCTACCTTTGTCGATGTCCATTCCTGAGTGCCCACCCATTAGTCCTTTTACCTCAATGGAAAAAGATTGAACACCAGCAGGGGTGTTGGCTGATTGATAATCGTAACTGGTATTGGTGTCTATTCCTCCAGCGCAACCTATACTTAGTTCATCATCGTCCTCGGTATCGAGATTAAGTAATATTTCTCCAGAAAAGTTGGTAGGATCTAACTGTTTGGCACCGGTCATTCCTGTTTCTTCATCTACAGTAAACATGGCCTCTAAAGCAGGGTGTTCAATATCTGTGGATGATAAAAGCGCCATTATTGCTGCCACTCCAATGCCATTGTCTGCACCTAGGGTGGTTCCATTGGCTTTTACCCAATCCCCATCTACCATCATTTCTATCCCCTGCTGATCGAAGTCGAATTGGGTATCGTTGTTTTTTTGGTGTACCATATCAACATGCGATTGAAGAATTACCGTTTTACGGTCTTCCATTCCCTTTGTTGCCGGCTTTTTGATGATAATGTTACCAATGGCATCTTTTTTGGTTTCCAAGCCCAGTTGGGTGCCAAAATCAACCATAAACTGTATTACGCGTTCTTCTTTTTTACTCGGTCTTGGAACCGCATTTAAATCTGCAAAGTGATTCCAAAGTGCTTTGGGTTGTAAATTTCTTACTGAATTCGACATTGATTCTTAGTTATTTAAAACAAAAAACCTCCGAGGAATGCTCGGAGGTTTTAAAAGTATTGAAATTAGATATTAGTATCTGTAAGCATCATTCTTAAATGGTCCATTTACTGGAACACCGATGTACTTAGCTTGGTCTGCAGAAAGCTCTTCAAGTTCAACACCAATTTTTGCAAGGTGAAGCATAGCTACCTTTTCATCAAGGTGTTTTGGAAGAACGTATACTTTATTCTCGTACTTACCAGCGTTTTTCCATAGCTCAATTTGTGCTAGGGTTTGGTTGGTAAATGAGTTGGACATTACAAATGATGGGTGACCCGTTGCACATCCAAGGTTTACTAATCTTCCATTAGCAAGAAGGATGATATCTTTTCCATTGATAGTGTACTTGTCTACCTGTGGCTTGATCTCGTCCATGGTATTACCATGATTATTCTTTAACCAAGCAACATCAATTTCGTTATCGAAGTGTCCGATATTACAAACGATAGCTTTGTCCTTCATGTTTTCGAAGTGACGACCAACGATGATGTCTTTGTTACCCGTAGCAGTTACAACAATATCAGCTTCTTTAACGGCATCATCCATTTTCTTAACCTCGTATCCGTCCATTGCCGCTTGAAGTGCACAAATTGGATCGATCTCAGTTACAAGAACTCTTGCTCCAGCACCTCTTAAAGAAGCTGCAGAACCTTTTCCAACATCTCCATATCCAGCAACAACTGCAACTTTTCCAGCAATCATTACATCGGTAGCACGACGGATCGCGTCTACAAGGGATTCTTTACATCCGTATTTGTTGTCAAATTTCGACTTGGTTACTGAGTCGTTAATATTTATTGCAGGAAGAGGTAAAGTACCTGCTTTTTCTCTATCGTGAAGTCTAAGAACACCAGTAGTAGTTTCTTCAGAAATTCCACGGATTCCAGCAACTAGTTCTGGGTAGCGATCTAATACCATGTTGGTTAAATCTCCACCATCGTCAAGAATCATGTTAAGTGGCTGTCCGTCTTTAAAGGCGAACAAAGTTTGCTCAATACACCAGTCGAATTCTTCTTCTGTCATGCCTTTCCATGCATAAACAGGAATTCCAGCTTCTGCAATGGCAGCTGCTGCGTGATCTTGAGTAGAATAAATATTACAGCTCGACCAAGTAACCTCCGCACCCAGTTCAACGAGTGTTTCAATTAATACTGCAGTTTGGATAGTCATGTGAAGACATCCCGCAATTCTAGCTCCAGCAAGAGGTTTCTCTTTTCCGAACTCCTCTCTTAGAGACATTAGACCTGGCATTTCAGCCTCAGCTAATCGAATTTCTTTGCGGCCCCATGCAGCAAGTGAGATATCTTTAACTTTGTAGGCTTCAGTTACTTTAGTAGCACTCATGTGATAAATAAATTTTTGCAAAGTTAGTTTATTACTTTCAGGTAGTCAAAACACATGGATAAAGCAAATGTTTACCGGGATAAAAAATATTAACCATTTTATTGAAGACGGAGGTCGGCATCAAGTTAGATTGTATGACATCTCTAGGTTTTCCCCAGATGGTTCATTTTTAAGTACCTGGTTGGCAGCTAGGGAAAGGGAGGAGTTAAAAAAAGTAAAGTCGGATCTGAAAACCAAGCAGAAAGCTTCGGTTTTGGGGCTTATCGCCCAAGAATTTGGTAGCTCTGGTATCATTCAAAAACAAGAATCTGGAAAGCCGGAATTACCAGATCAACCTTATGAAATTACCATTTCGCATTGTAAAGAGTTGGTTGGATATGCTTTTGGGGAAAACCCCTTGGGTATGGATATCCATCATTACGATAAAAAGGTAACCCGGATTTCTCACAAGTTTTTAAATGAATTTGAGTTTGAGTTTTGTGAGAAGTATCGAGAACAGCCTTGGATGGATTTGTTCTGGGCGGTGAAGGAAGCGGTGTTTAAAATTTATGGAAGCAATCTGCCTTTTAAGGATATTAAAATCGATGTTGCAGGTATTGATACAAAAAGCCTTTCTTGCGAGGTGAAAGGGAAGGATAACATTGATGTGTCATACGCCCTACATAAGAATTTTTGCATATGCCTGGCAGAGTTAAAAGCCTAAAAAGTAGTATTCAAAATCCCAGTTTTGCGGTTCTAATAGACCCAGAAAAAGAGACAGATTTAAGTAAACTGGGGAAAAAAATAGACCTTATTAATCAGTCGCTTTGTGCGCTAGTTTTAGTTGGAGCATCCTCTAACCTATGCAACAATTTTGAAGAGGTTACAAAATTTATTCAGCAGCGCTGTGACAAACCTATAATAGGTTTTCCTGGGAAATGGAATCAGGTAAACAAGTATCTCGATGGCTTGTTGTTTATCAGTCTGATTTCTTCAGATAGGTATAAGTATTTATTTCAAGAGCAATCCAAGGCCATTGAAACGATAGATAAAATAGAAAGCATTGACATTTATCCAACTGGATATATGGTGCTAGACGGTGGAATTGAGACTTCAGTGGAAAAAGTTTCTGGTTCTAAGGGCATGCGCTACGATGATATATCCGCCATTCTTACTCGGATAAAAACAGGACGCTTTTTAGGAATGGATCATATTTACTTAGAAGCAGGTAGTGGTGCAAAAAGTACGGTTCCATGTAGCTTGGTAAGCGAAGTAGCGCAGCAGGTAGATTCATTTCTAATTGTTGGTGGAGGGGTGAAATCTGCGGAAAAAGTGAGTGAATTTTGGAACGCAGGTGCGCATTTGGTGGTGATAGGTAATGCAATAGAACAGGATCCTAATATAATTAATGAGATATCAATAAAATGCCAGTTGCATAATGAAGTTGAGCTTAAATAAATTAAAGCACAGCGGCTTTTTGTTAGCCCATGGCATTGTGGGCATCGCAGTTTTAATATTTGTGATTACTGTACCCAAATTAGAGGGGCAATTTTGGATTAATCAATTTCATGGAACTTGGGGCGATTACGCTTTTCCTCGAATCACCAAACTGGGTGAATGGATCCCTGTTATTCTGGTTGCCCTTTTTTGTGCAGTTCTGTCCACTCGTAAAGCCCTAACTTTTGCTTGTGGTTATTTAAGTGCAGGGGTTTTAACCATGTTGGGGAAATTGGTCTTATTTCCGGGCATTATGCGTCCTAAAAACATGATGCAAATTTACGAGCATTACCATTGGGTAGAGGGAGTGGTATTACGTGGGCATCACAGTTTTCCAAGTGGACATACACAGAGTGCCTTTAGTGTATTTTTTATGCTCGCAATTTTGGTCAAGCCTCAGTGGGCGAAATTTTTGTGCTTTTGTATGGCTGCTATTACAGGATTTTCTAGGGTGTATATTTCCCAGCACTTTATGGTAGATATTTTGGTGGGGTCGGTAATTGCAGTGGTCTGCTTACTTTTTTTCGAAAGATATTGGCTAAAAAAGGATGGGAATTGGTTGGATAGACCTCTAATTCCTTTCAGTAGAGGCTAATCCTCTTCACCGAAATTGCAAAGGCAGGGTTCCGAAAAAATAAAATTAACGGCTCTAAAGCTGTTAGTCAGATTCTTTTGATCGTCGATATTAAGCTTAATACCTGTCATATCCACTCGTCTGAGGTTAACCATTTCATTTACACAAAAAGGTAAATTATGGAGGTCGTTAACCCAGAGATAAAGCTCCTTTAGTTCGTATAGGTTACAAACTTCTGGGCTTAGTTCATCGATGTAGTTATCGCCAAGATCTAAAGTTTCCAAAGTTTTAATATCAAACACCCAATCTGGGATTTTGGTCAGGCGTGCTTTTCGAAGAACCAGAGTTTTGATTTCGTATTTCGAGAGGTTATCGGCGTTTTTACTATCGGATAAATCGCCTTGAACAAAGATATATTTGGGGGCTTTACCGTTGTAGTTCTCAAGGTCGAAAAGGTATGCATCTAAGTCCCGAGCTTTAATTTTAATAGCCCGAGTGCTCATGCAATCGCTTTCTCGCTTGTATTTGCAATAGTCTATTTGCGCATCAACAAGAAAAGGGAAGGTGCTAAGGATTAAGGCTAAAAAGCTCCAAGCAATTTTTCTTGTCTTCATTAAGTTGATCTTTTAGTTGCGAAACGTTTTCAAAACGAATTTCGTCTCGCAGTCTCTGGATAAAGGAAACTTTTATTTCTTGGTTATACAAATCACCGTTGTAATCTAGAAGGTGTACCTCTATTGTTTTTGGGGCATTGTTTGCTACGGTGGGCCTAACCCCAATATTCATCATACCCTTATACACTTGTTCTCCAAGGTTAACCTTAACGGCATACACACCAATTTTCGGGATTAGTTTGTAGCTGTCTTCAACCAAAATGTTTGCGGTCGGAAAGCCTAATTGTTTCCCAATACCTTCTCCGCTTACCACCCTACCTTTTAGAAAGTAGTGATAGTTTAGATAGGCTTTTGCGGTTGAGACATCTCCATCGAGAAGAGCTTTTCTAATTTTTGTAGAGCTAACATTAACGTTTTCTACGTCTTCTGCGGAAATTTCTTGTACCTGAAATTGGTACTCTTTAGCTAGTTCTGTGAGCGTATTAAAATCTCCTTCTCTATTTTTTCCGAATCGGTGGTCGTAACCAACGGCCATTTTGCTCACACCGATACCATCTACTAAGATGTCTTTAACATATTCTCTGGCCGAGAGGCGTGAGAATTTTTTCGAAAAGGGGTAAATAATAAAGTGGTCTATTCCAAATGACTCTAAAAGCTGAGCCTTTTCCTCCATTGTATTTAATAATTGAAGGTTGTGATCGTCTGGGAATACAACCATTCTAGGGTGAGGCCAAAAAGTAAGCACTACAGACTCGCCATCAATTTTTTTAGCTTCGTGGATGAGTTGCGTTAAAATTTTCTGGTGGCCAACGTGCACACCATCGAAGGTTCCAGTTGTGATAACTGGATTTTTTATGCCTTTGGTTTCGGAAAGATCTCTGTAAATTTTCATGAAATTCAGAGCAAATAACCAGTTTTAAATGGAGTAAAACAATGCTTTTTTAGTTAATAATCAGCATATTTTGTCCTGAGGTTTTGTTTACAAGTCGCTTTGTAGTACTTTCGCGCTCGAATTATACGTTCCGCATTAAATCGTTCACAATGTCTCAAATCAAAGGCAAAATTACACAGGTTATTGGTCCTGTGGTTGACGTAAGCTTCGAAGGTGAAGAGGTTATATTACCAAACATTTACGATGCATTAGAAACCACAAAAAATGATGGATCAGTTGTTGTACTTGAGGTTCAGCAGCATATTGGAGAAGATACGGTAAGAACCATTTCGATGGACGCTACCGAAGGTTTAAACCGCGGAGGTGTGGTAGTTTCTACTGGAGCGCCCATCTCTATGCCTATCGGAGACAGCATTAAAGGCCGTCTTTTCAATGTAGTAGGTGAGAGCATTGATGGTATTGGAAAGGTTGAGAAAAAAGAAACCTATCCTATTCACCGCGAAGCTCCTAAGTTTGAAGAACTATCAACTTCTACCGAGATTCTTTTTACGGGTATTAAGGTTATCGATTTGATTGAGCCTTACGCAAAAGGAGGAAAGATTGGTTTATTTGGAGGTGCAGGTGTAGGTAAAACTGTACTTATCCAGGAGTTGATTAACAATATTGCAAAAGGTTACGACGGATACTCTGTATTCGCTGGTGTAGGTGAGCGTACTCGTGAGGGTAACGATCTACTTCGCGAGATGATTGAGTCTGGAATTGTAACTTATGGAGACGACTTCCTTCATTCTATGGAAGAAGGTGGTTGGGATCTTAGTAAAGTTGATGGAGAGAAGCTTAAGGAATCTAAAGCTACCTTTATCTTCGGTCAGATGAATGAGCCTCCTGGAGCACGTGCTCGTGTAGCTCTTTCTGGTCTTACCATGGCGGAGTACTTCCGTGATGGTGCTGGCGAAGAGTCTGACTCTGCTGGTGGTAAGGATATCCTATTCTTTATCGATAACATCTTCCGTTTTACTCAGGCTGGTTCAGAGGTGTCTGCACTTCTTGGACGTATGCCATCTGCGGTAGGATACCAGCCAACACTTGCTACCGAAATGGGAGCAATGCAAGAGCGTATTACTTCTACTAAGAAAGGTTCTATTACCTCGGTACAGGCAGTTTATGTACCTGCGGATGACCTTACTGACCCAGCTCCTGCAACTACCTTTGCTCACCTTGATGCCACTACGGTACTTTCAAGAAAAATTGCTGAGCTTGGTATTTACCCAGCGGTAGATCCTCTAGATTCTACTTCTAGAATTCTTTCTGAAGAAATCGTTGGTAAAGAGCACTATGCTTGTGCACAGCGTGTTAAAGAGATTCTACAGCGTTATAAAGAATTACAAGATATCATCGCTATCCTTGGTATGGATGAGCTTTCTGAAGAAGATAAGAAAGTGGTTCACCGTGCACGTAGAGTTCAGCGTTTCCTTTCTCAGCCTTTCCACGTAGCAGAGCAGTTTACTGGAATTCCTGGGGTTATGGTACCTATCGAAGATACCATCAAAGGATTTAACATGATTATGGACGGAGAAGTTGATGAATATCCAGAAGCTGCATTTAACTTAAAAGGAACAATTGAAGAAGCAATTGAGACTGGTAAGAAGATGTTAGCTGAAGCTAAAAACTAATTATTATGTTACTCGAGATCATTTCTCCCGAGAAAAAAATATTCCAAGGCGAAGCCAAAAGTGTAGTAGTTCCTGCAGTGGATGGATCGCTTGGAATACTAGATAATCACGCCCCTCTTATCTCTACCCTGAAAAAGGGAATTGTTGAGGTTTCAGGCGCCGATAAGAACACTTTCGAAATTAACGGAGGGGTTGTTGAGGTAATGAAAAACAAGGTGATTATTCTCGCAGAGTAATTATTTTTTCAAGGTATATTAACCCCGTTGGATATTTCTAACGGGGTTTTTTTTTATATGGCAGTTCCAGAAAATATTCGAAAGCGACTAGAGGAAAGAACCGAACTCGGTTTACTGCGGTCTTTGTCCCCTCCTAAAAAAGGGTGGGTAGACTTTTGTTCGAATGATTACTTGGGGATTGCTAAGAACCATTTTTCGGGAAATCAGCTCCTAGGATCTGGAGGTTCGCGGTTACTTACGGGTAATTATTCTAAAATCGAGGAACTAGAGGAAAATGCCTCTTCCTTTTTTGGTGCTCCATCTTTGTATTTTAACTCGGGTTATCAAGCCAATATAGGTTTGTTGCAAGCCGTTGGTCAGCGTGGGGATCTTTACTTGTTCGATGAGTTTTCTCACGCTAGTATTAGAGATGGTCTTCAGCTTTCTCGTGCCCAAAGTTTGAAGTTTAAACATAACGACTTACAGCACCTTGCACAGCTTTTGAAGGGTAAATCTGGGTATAATAACATCTATGTGGTTACCGAAAGCATTTTCTCAATGCACGGCGATGGTCCAGACTTACCGGCACTTTTAGATTTATGTGAAACGCACCATGCATTTTTGATTTTGGATGAGGCGCACTCCGTTGGAATTACGGGGGCACAGGGTAGAGGAATTTCTTTTGCTTATAAAGAACATCCCAGCCTTTTCGCCCGCATTTTTCCATTGGGGAAGGCATTTGGGGTTCAAGGAGCTTTTATTTCGGGTTCGGACCTACTAAAAGATTACCTAATCAACTTTGCACGAAGCTTCATATATACAACAGCTCCGAGTCCGGTTATTGCAGAAGCTGTTGCAAATTCTATAGATCGGGTGTTTGAGGCAGATAAGGCAAGAGATAATTTGAAATTAAACCTTGCTTATTGGCATGGGGAAGGCAATAACCGAGAAGCAAACAGCCTAAGTGCAATACAGTTTGTACCTTGCCCCCGAATTAAGCATGATGGTATAAAAAAGGCGTTGGAAGAAGCTCAAATACAGGTCTTTCCAATACGCTATCCTACCGTTCCAGAACAAATGGAGGGGTTTAGGGTCATCATACATAGTTACAACACCAAATCTGAAATAGATTCACTAAAGAAAATATTACAGGCACATGCACAATAAACCATTATTTGTAACGGGAATTGGAACAGGTATAGGGAAAACTGTCTTTTCATCTATTCTGTGTACCGCTTTAGATGCAGATTACTGGAAGCCAGTCCAGGCGGGAGATTTGGAGCATAGTGATAGCATTTTTGTAAAAAAACACGCCACGCTAAATAAGGGTAAAGTTCTTCCAGAAGGTTACTGCCTAAAGTTTGCTATGTCGCCTCATAAAGCTGCCGAATTAGAGCAAGTAGAGATAGATAGAGAACTTCTAGATCCACCCGCTACAGAAAATAACCTGGTTATCGAGGGTGCGGGAGGGTTAATGGTTCCCATTACCACCAGATTTACCTATTTAGATTATATCACAGAGTTAAACCCTAGGGTATTTTTAGTGGTTAAAAATTATCTGGGAAGTATAAATCATACGCTTTTATCCATTGCCGCGCTTCAAAGTAGAAGCATAGATGTGGCCGGACTAATTATTATGGGCGATCAGAATGAAGGTTCTGAGCAGGCTTATGAAGAAATGGGTAAGTTGCCCATTATTGCCCGAATTCCTTGGGCAAAACCATTAAATGCATCCTTTGTTAAGGAGCAAGCACAAATTGTAAGAGCATCCATATTACAGCAGGAGCTATGATAGATTTAAAGGCAGAGGATCTTAAACACGTTTGGCATCCTTTTTCACCTCTAAAATCCGATGGAAATCTTCCGGTGGTTACCAAAGGTGAAGGCGTTTATCTGGAATTGGACAATGGAGCTAGGCTTATCGATGCGATTTCTTCTTGGTGGGTGAATCCTTTGGGGCATGCACATAAGGAAATTGCAGATGCTGTTTACAAGCAGATGCTAACCTTAGAGCATGTAATTTTTGCTGGATTTACACATGAGCCTGCCATCCAACTTTCTAAAACCATTAAGGAAATAGCCAAACATCCATTTGATAAAGTTTTCTTTTCTGATAATGGAAGTACTGCTGTTGAGGTAGCGTTAAAATTGGCAATACAGTACTTTTCAAATTTAGGGTCTCCGAGAAAGGGTATTGTAAGTTTTAAGGATGCCTACCACGGGGATACCTTCGGAGCAATGGCTGTTGGCCAAAAAGGGACATTCTTTAAGCCTTTCGAAGATTTTGTATTCCAAGTTCATCAAATAGAAGTTCCCACTGAAGAGAATTTTGAGGAATTAAAAAAGGGTTTTACCGAATTAGTTTCCAGTAAGGATATAGCTGCTTTTATCTTTGAACCCCTAGTACTGGGAGCGGGTGGTATGAAAATGTATTCTCCAGAATTTTTGGCCGAGTTGATGAACATTGCTAAGTCATACGGAACTATTTGTATCGCCGATGAAGTTATGACCGGCTTTGGTAGGACAGGTAAAATGTTTGCCACCGACCACCTCGAGATTGCACCAGATTTAATGGCGGTTTCTAAGTGTTTAACAGGAGGTTTTATGCCTCTGAGTCTTACACTGGCCAATAAAAAAATTACCGAGGCCTTTAACAATGATCAGGTAGATAAAGTCTTTTATCACGGTCATAGTTATACTGCCAATCCTGTAGGTTGTGCTGCGGCTAATAAAACCCTTGAAATACTTTCTGGTGGAGAAACTAAGAAGAACTGGGAACGTATAGAAAATAAGCACAAAGGCTTTATTCCGGAGTTAACCCAATTTAATAAGGTTAAGAATATTAGGTTGCGCGGAACCATTTTGGCGTTTGATGTTCAAGATAAATCGGAGGGGTATTTTTCAGATATAAAGGAGCAACTTAAAAAGAGCTTTATCGCCGATGGAGTGTTATTAAGACCGCTTGGAAATACGGTTTATATCATGCCTCCATACATTATTTCAAACGAGCAGTTGGATACGGTTTACGGATCGATTAAAAACGCACTTCAAAAAATTTAATGCGAGTAGATCTTGATGTTTTAGGGTGGGAATCCATTTCTCCTTTGGGTTCTTCCGTTTCAGAAATTTGGGATCATTACAAGAGCCCGACTCACCGTTTGCAGCACCTAAATCTGTGGTGTGGAAAGCTTTGGGATAAACAGGAAAGGGAAATTTCCGCATTTACCGAAACCAAAAAATATTATCAGAAGCTCGACCGAAGTATAGCGCTGGGGGCTTTTGTCGCCAATCGTTTAAAAGGTAAAAACCACTTGTCAGACCAGCTGGGTGTTAATGCGGGATCTAGCAGGGGTGCTACCGGAAAATTAGAGGAGTCGTTTCAACAATTTATAGAAAACGGGGATGTGCCATTACAAACATCTCCCCAGACCACGGCAGGAAATATTGCCAGTTTTATAGCGCAAGAAATAGGTTCTACAGGTATAGCAATTTCCCACAGTATTACTTGCTCCACTTTTTCTCATGGAGTGGCAAATGCCGCGGCCTGGTTAAATGCAGGTATGGCTGAACAATTTTTGGTAGTTGGCTCCGAAGCGGCTCTTACTCCTTTTACTTTTCAGCAAATGAAAAGCCTTGGAATTTATAGTAATGCAGATGTACAGCAGGCGATTCCCTGTCGGGCACTAGATGAGACTAAGGAAGACAATACCATGATTCTTGGAGAAGGTGCGATTGGAGTTTTATTAGGCAAAAACCAAAACTCCCAGTTCAAAATCCGGTCCATAGGTATCAGTAAAGAAAATGTAAAATCACCCAGCGGGGTGAGTTTAAATGGTTTGGCCTGCCAGCAAAGTATGCAGATGGCTTTGGAGAGTGCATCGTTAAGGACGGTAGACTTTATTGTAAGTCATGCTCCAGGTACGATACTGGGAGATCAATCTGAAATGAATGCCATACGATCTGTTTTTGGTGGTTCGCATCCACCCGTTACCAATAATAAATGGAAAATAGGGCACACTTTTGGTGCTTCTGGTGGCTTTTCTCTTGAAATGGCATTGTTGATGCTTAGAGAAAATGAAATTGTTCTTCCACCTTATATTAAAGCCGGTAAACCCAAAAAACAGGAGTTGAGGTCGGCAATTGTAAATGCCATTGGTTTTGGAGGAAACTCCATTAGCCTTTTAATTGAAAAGGATTTTTAATCGATAAAATTGGAAGAATAACGAGGATTCCGTGGTTGAAAGGCCGAGCTTTTAATCGCAATGTTTATTTTCGCCAATTACAAAGAAGTTCGGGATATGACTGAAGTTAGAACGAATTGGACTAGACAAGAAATAGAGGAAATCTATAATAGACCATTGTTGAGTTTGGTATTCGATGCCGCACAGGTACACAGAGCCAACCATATGGAAAATGAGGTGCAAGTATGTACTTTATTGAGTATTAAAACAGGTGGATGCCCAGAAGACTGTGCTTATTGTCCTCAGGCTGCTAGATATAGTACAGATGTAAACGTACATAAGCTATTGGATAAGAACGTGGTTTTGGCCAATGCCCAAAAGGCAAAGGACGCAGGTTCTACTCGTTTTTGTATGGGTGCTGCTTGGCGCGAGGTAAGAGATAACCGTGATTTCGACAAGGTAGTTGAAATGGTTAAAGAGGTTAATGATATGGGGCTGGAAGTTTGTGCCACCCTTGGTATGATTAACGAGCATCAAGCATCTCGACTTAAAGAGGCCGGACTGTATGCATACAACCACAATCTTGATACTTCTGAAGAGAAGTATGGTGATATAATTTCGACCCGTGGGTACGATGATAGATTAGATACCCTTGGAAATGTTAGAAAGGCAGGATTAACTATTTGTTCTGGCGGTATCATTGGCCTTGGGGAAGATGATAACGACCGTATTGGGATGTTACAGACCCTTGCAAATATGGATCCTCAGCCTGAATCTGTGCCCATTAACAAGCTTGTCGCTGTTGAAGGTACGCCATTAGAGGACCAGGAAGATGTACATATTTTCGATATGGTGAGAATGATTGCTACCGCAAGAATTCTAATGCCAAAATCTATGGTTAGACTTTCTGCTGGAAGACTTTCCATGACAGAAGAGGGACAAGCGATGTGTTTTATGGCTGGAGCCAACTCTATCTTTGCAGGAGATAAGCTACTTACCACACCGAACCCAGCGGAAAATGAAGACATGAAACTTTTTGCGAAACTGGGATTAAATGCAAGAGAGTCATTTAAAGAAGAAAAAGTAAAAGTGTGTGCAAAGCACGCTAAAGAAATGGCGGAGTAAAATCCAGCTTAGATAAAATATAAGGGCTACTCTTTTTGAGTGGCCCTTTTTTGTTTGAAGCAATTCAAGGTGAACTTTGGATTTCAATTTCCTATAAACATCCCCCAAAGGAACAATCCATTGTGCCGTACTCTTTTATAGATTTAAACCTGAAAAATCGCTATCATGAAAAAGCAGTTATCCCTTGTTATGTCATTTTTCCTGTTAACCACAGGTATTATGGCTCAAACTGGCTTTGTTATTACTAATGCCACAGCCGAGAATGTAATCTCAGGTAATTACAATCCCGCAAATTTTAATGCAGGATTAGAAATTTTAAGCTCGGAGTTTCCGTCCACGGTCAACTCCCAGATCAATCCAGATAGCTTAAAGGCATATATCATTAAGCTAGCTTCTTTTAAGAACAGAAATACAGGTTCTGACACCCTTTCTGATAGTATTGGAATAGGCGCTGCACGAAGGTGGGTGCATGGTAAGTTTGAATCATTTACGGCGAGTTCGCCTCGTTTAATTCCGGCTTATTTTCAGTTTAATCAGCGGATATGTGACATTACCCAGCACAGAAATATTATTGCGGTTCAGCCCGGAACGGATACAACGGATAAGTCCATTATCGTGGTGGAGGGGCATATTGATTCGCGATGCGAAGGGGTTTGCGACATAGAGTGTGATGCCGAAGGTGTTGAAGACAATGCCAGTGGAACTGCTTTGGTAATGGAGTTAGCTCGTGTTATGGGTAACTACAAAACCAAAAGAACCATTGTGTACATGGTTACCATAGGCGAAGAGCAAGGACTATTTGGCGCGGCTGCTTTTGCGGAATATTGCGAACAAAACAACATTAATGTAAGGGCCGTTTTCAATAACGATGTAATAGGAGGAATTATATGCGGGAAAACAGCCTCGCCTCCAGGTTGTACTGGAGAAGGAGATGTGGATTCTACTTCTGTTAGGATATTTTCTCACGGAGCTACCGATTCACCAAGTAAGGGCTTAGCGCGATTTGCCAAAATGCAGTACCAAGACGATTTATTACCTATCGTTTCGGTTCCAATGGAGCTTAGGATTATGTCGCCTGAGGATAGAGGTGGAAGAGGAGGAGACCACATCCCATTTCGCCAGCGAGGATATCCAGCTATTCGTTATTGTGCAGCCAATGAACACGGCGATGCGTCTATTGATGCAGGCTATGTTGATCGTCAGCACACCGAATCGGATGTTTTAGGAGTGGATACCGATGGAGACCTTAAAGTGGATAGCTTTTTTGTGGATTTCAATTATTTGGCAAGAAATGGGGTTATAAATGGAGCCTCGGCGGCTGCAGCGGCTAACGGACCATTAAGCCCAAGTATCCAAGTAAATAAACTAGAAAATGCATTTGAGGTAATCATTACACCTGCGGAGGAAGCCCCTAGTTATAAAATTGGTGTTCGGGCCTTTGGTCATGATTTTCATACCATCTATGAGACTACCAAACTTATAGATACTATTCCAAGAATTGATACAGCTCCTCAGCATTTTATTAGTGCCTGTGCAGTAGATGCTATGGGGATAGAGAGTTTGTTTAGCAACGAGGAAAGACTGTTTACCCCCGTTGGAATCGATGATGCTAGAGGAAATATTGATGTTCCGGCTGGAATAAGAATGGAGCAAAATAGACCCAATCCATTTGACGAAGCTACTTACATTGTTTTTGAGGCTGACTCACAATGGGAGGGGAAGGATGCCATTATTACCATAAGGGACTTAAAAGGAAAAGTGGTTAAGCAATTAGCAACCGAAGTTAAATTTGGAAATAACGAGGTGTTGTATCGCCATGGTTATGGTGCTGTTGGAACCTACCTGTATAGCTTGGAGATTGAAGGTAAATCCTTCGGGGTTCAGCGAATGATTTTCGCGAATTAAAATTAATTTATCAGGGAGTAACGGAGGTCAAGTACAAACTGTATTTGGCCTCCTTTGCTTTTGAAAGTGGTCCATGGTTTCCTTTTGGACTGCGCAATCATCTGAATTTCTCCTCTATCTTTGCTGTATGTCAGACCTGAAGCTATCCATACTTCCAAAAGACTTGTTTTTACGCTATTCGGAAGTAATGAATTTCGATCTGGTTAAATGCTTGGAAAAAGCCCAAGAGTTTGACATGCCCGTCGATTATTTTCAGTTTTACAAGTCAGTTTCCTCGGTTTACTCTTCAAAAATTGAGGGTGAAAATATTGAATTCGATAGCTTTTTTAAGCATAAATTTCTAAACGTACGCTTTAATCCAGATTACACCCAGCGAGCTGATGATTTGTATGGTGCCTACGAAATGATAGACGATGCAGAATTAAATGAGGAAAATCTAAAAAAGGCCCATAAACTGATTACTTCTAATATTCTTCCCCTTAACCACAGAGGAGTTTATCGAAACAATCCAATGTATGTAATTGGCGATGACGACCGAATAGATTATGTGGCGGCATCACAAATGAAACTAGCTAGCGAAATGGATACTTTGTTTAAGGATATCCAGCTTCTTCTAGCAGCTGAGTTATCGATTGAAGAGGTGTTTTTCTATGCACCACTAATCCATCTAGTTTTCGTTAAAATCCACCCTTTCCAAGATGGTAATGGCAGAACAGCTAGGTTACTAGAAAAGTGGTTTTTTCTCCAAAAATTGGGTCCTAAAGCAACAGGAATACAGCTTGAGAAAAATTATTACACCCACCTTAGGGATTATTACAATAACCTAAGAAAGATAGGGTTAGAGTATGAGTCTCTCGACTATAATTTGGCATTAGATTTTGTGCTAATGACAGCTAATGGTCTGTGCTCTGCTAAACGCTAATACGTTCTCCTTAAGGCGTAGCTCCTACAATTAAAATGGGATCTGGATTACCATCCGGATCATTATCCACCTGCCCACCATTGTTATGTTCGCCTTGCGAAATTAATAGCACTCCCGCCATGTGCGGAGCAGCCATCGAAGTTCCAGAAGAGTACCCGTATTTGCCATCGGGGAGGGTAGATAGAATATCAACTCCTGGCGAGGACCCATCGATTGGTGGATTGCCAAAGTTGGAAAAGGAGGCAAAATTGTCTCCCTTATAAAAAGCCGAAACCGTATACAAATTGGCACCATTAGCCGATGCTGGGGATGTACCACTGGCGTCTTCTCGGTCGTTGCCTGCAGCAATGGCAATTAAAAAACCTCGACTTCCAAGGGTTTGTACCATTTGATTAAGCAGAAAGCTGTTCGCTCCACCTAAACTTAAGTTCACTACATCGCCCGGATCGCCATTTTCATTAATGTATTCCAATCCATTCATTAGATCTCCTGAGTTCCCTCTGCCATCATCATCAAGTACCTTAACCGATACCAATTCGCAGCCTGGCGCCATTCCAATAACCCCAAAGCTGTTGTTTTTAGCTCCTATAGTTCCCGCTACATGAGTTCCATGCCCATTTACGTCGTTGGCAAAAACTCCTATGGGAATACCGATTAAACCAGCAGATCCTACAAAATTGGCGCTTAGGCTATCATTCACATTTAAGTCAGGATGGTCTAGATCTATTCCCGTATCCACTACCCAAGCTCTGCGCGGACTGGTTACTCCTCCTCTTACCCGAGATATTCCCCATGGAATTACCTGTTCGTTGAGGTCAACAGGAGCAGTGGAGCAAGATTGAAAAATGGAGATTGCCTGTACGGGTTCCACCACCAATTCGGGAAGAGCTTTAGAAAGTAGCTCCAACTCGTTAACCCCACCTGCAATCCGAAGGACTGGCATTAAGTTGTATTTATTTAGTACGGTTAATTCAGGAAGTATGGCTTTTAAAGTACTGGCTAAGTTTTCTGGTGTGCTAATGGATGGATGATAAACTAGCAATTCATCGGGAAGCATTTTTTCATTACCCACTGGGGCGGCTAGGTTGCTTTGCACGCAGTTACCCACTGGATTTTCCTTTTTACATCCGAGGATTAAAACCAATATAGATACAATCGCTATTTTAAATTTCATTGTTTCAATTTTGGATTTTGTTGGTGTCGGTCGCTATCTCGTAACGTTTTCCTTTCAAAATTCGTTTTCAATTCTTTTTCTAAATCCACGCCTGTTTGGTTTGCCAAACAAATTAGCACCCACAGTACATCAGCTAGTTCTTGGCCGAGATCTTTCTTTTTATCGGATTCTTTTTCGCTTTGTTCGCCGTATCTACGTGCAATAATGCGTGCCACTTCACCCACTTCCTCTGTAAGCTGTGCCATGTTAGTGAGTTCGTTGAAATATCGAACTCCAACGGTTTTAATCCATTGGTCTACCTTTTCTTGCGCTTCGGAAATGGTCATTACTCTTTGTTTTTAGAATCAATTACGATGGTAACGGGACCGTCGTTTTCAAGGGTCACTTTCATATCGGCTCCAAATTCTCCAGTTTGAATGGGAAGCTGGTACTTAACACTAAGGATGTTCTGAAAATCTGAGATCATGGATGCCGCAAAATCGGGTTTGCCTGCCTTGATAAAGCTTGGTCTATTTCCCTTCTTGGTAGAGGCATGCAGCGTGAACTGACTTACAACCAAAACCTCTCCGGAAATATCCTGAACCGATAAATTCATTTTGCCTTCATCGTCAGAAAAAATGCGCATTCCTGCCACCTTTTTTGCCATCCATTCCAAATCTTCTATGGTGTCGGCATCTTCAATTCCCACTAGTAATAAAAGCCCTTTTGCGATTACTCCTATCGCTTTTCCGTTTACCTGTACCGATGCATGGTTAACTCGCTGTAAAACAACCCTCATTTTAGTGGTATTTATTCGATCTAAAATTGCTTTCGTCGTCCTCCATCATGTTTAAGTAGGAGTAGTATCTGCTTTCGGCTATTTCTCCGTCTACAACCGCCTCCTTAACCGCACAATTGGGTTCGTTTAGGTGCTTACAGTTGTAGAATTTGCAGTCGTCTAAAAGCGCCTTCATTTCCTTAAAATATAAAGCAATTTCATCCTTCTCCAAACGGGTAATTCCAAATCCTTTTATTCCAGGGGTGTCAATAATTCTGGCATTAAAATCTAGGTCGAACATTTCGGCAAAGGTGGTGGTGTGCTTACCTTTTTGGTGTACAGAGGAGGTGTCGCCAATTCTGATATCCAGGTCTGGAGCCAATAATTTAAGAAGCGAAGACTTCCCAACTCCTGAGTGTCCTGAAAAAACAATGCACTTATCTTTTATTAGCGTTTTTAGTTCCTCAATACCCTCACCAGTCTCTACCGAAAGTCGAGTAACAGGGTATCCAACCGAAGTATATAATTGCACGTATTCTTCGGCCTTCTCAAGCGATTCGTTTTGGTATAAATCCCATTTGTTAATGAGAATATGAACCGGAACGTTAAAAGCTTCAGCCATCACCAAAAATCTATCGATAAACCCAAAAGAGGTTGGAGGATTATCTATGGTAACCACCAAAAATAACAGGTCGACATTTGCCGCAATAACATGGGTTTGCTTAGAAAGATTGGTTGATTTACGTAGCAGGTAATTTTTGCGGTCATAAATTTCCTTAATAATTCCCTCTTGCTCCGGACTATTTTCGTCTTTTTCGAACTCTATAAAATCACCAACGGCCACGGGGTTCGTAGATTTTATCCCCGCCAACCGTAGTTTTCCCTTGGTTCGGCAATTCCAAAATTCCCCCTTTTCGTCTTTAACTTTATACCAACTTCCTGTCGACTTGTAAACCTGTCCTCTCACATCAAATATTCTAGGACTGTAAAGATGTAGATTTTGTTCTAACTTCGCCCGAAACTAAAAGAGTACATGTCGATTCTTGTTGAAAATATCACCAAAGAATACGGAATTCAGAAGGCGTTAAACGGAGTGTCTTTCGAAATTAAAACGGGAGATGTGGTAGGATTTCTTGGACCCAATGGTGCAGGGAAGAGTACCATGATGAAGATCTTAACCGGTTTTATTCCTCCTACCGAGGGAAAGGCTTCTATTGTTGGATTGGATGTTGAGGAACAATCACTTTTGGTTAGAGAAAAGGTGGGTTATCTACCAGAGCACAATCCGCTTTATTTGGATATGTACGTTAAGGAATACCTGCATTTTGTTGCGGATATTTTTGGGATTAAGAATAAAAAGGCTCGAGTAGAAGACATGATAGCCCAGGTGGGTTTAACTCGGGAGCAGAAAAAGAAAATTGGGGCGCTTTCAAAAGGGTATCGACAAAGGGTTGGTTTAGCGCAGGCGCTTATTCACGATCCAGAGGTACTTATTTTGGATGAACCTACCAGTGGATTAGATCCCAATCAAATAATAGAAATTAGAGACCTGATTAAGCGTGTTGGTGCATCTAAAACGGTAATGCTTTCTACCCATATTATGCAGGAAGTAGAGGCGATATGTAACCGCGTTATTATTATTAACAAGGGAAATATTGTGGCAGATAATCAGGTGGATGAAATTGTTGAGGAAGGAATAGATACGGCGGTATTATCTGTTGAATTTTCAGGTGCAATTGCAGAGAAAGATCTATTGAGCTTGGAGGGTATAGTAACCGCCAAGCACTTAAAAGATCACCAGTGGTTGCTGGAATACAAAGCCAGCATGGATTTAAGAAAATCTGTGTTCGATTTGGCCGTTAAAAAAGACCTAGCCGTTTTAGGGCTTAACAAGGAAAAAAGAAGTTTAGAAGAAGTATTTAAGGACGTAACAAAAGATTAATTGTCGAATAATCAGCAAAATACATTTGCACAATCACATAAGTGTATTAGTTTTGCGCCGAACATTCTGGGTGGAGAAATTTGCGCGTATTGCAACCACATTAAAAAATGCTAAAAAGCAGTACTCTCAGCTCCCCTTCCAGATTAATTTTTCAAAGTAGATGGCTTATTTATTTACCTCGGAGTCCGTTTCAGAAGGGCATCCAGATAAAGTTGCAGATCAGATCTCTGACGCATTATTAGATAACTTTTTAGCATGGGATCCATACTCAAAGGTAGCATGCGAAACGCTAGTAACTACTGGACAGGTAGTATTGGCAGGAGAAGTTAAAACCAGTACTTATTTAGATGTTCAGAAAATTGCACGTGATGTAATTACCAAAATAGGATACACCAAGAGCGATTATATGTTCGAGGCTAATTCTTGTGGTGTTTTCTCTGCAATTCACGAGCAATCTGACGATATCAATAGAGGGGTAGACCGCGGTAAGCTAGAAGAGCAAGGAGCAGGAGATCAGGGAATGATGTTTGGATTCGCTTCTAACGAAACCGAAAACTACATGCCGCTGGCTTTGGATTTATCTCACAAGATTCTTCAGGAACTCGCTGCATTTAGAAGAGAGAACAATGAAATTACCTATTTAAGACCCGATGCTAAATCTCAGGTGACTATTGAGTATACTGACGATCATAAGCCGGTAAGAATAGATGCTATTGTTGTTTCTACGCAGCATGATGAGTTTGATGCGGATGAGCAAAAGATGTTGGCAAAAATCAAAAAGGATATTATCGAAATCGTAATTCCTAGGTTGGTAGCCAAGTTAGATCCAGAAATTCAAAAATTATTTACTGATAACATTAAGTATCACATCAATCCAACTGGAAAGTTTGTAATTGGTGGTCCTCACGGAGATACTGGTTTAACTGGTAGAAAAATTATTGTAGATACTTACGGTGGAAAAGGAGCACACGGTGGTGGAGCTTTCTCTGGAAAAGATCCAAGTAAAGTAGATAGATCTGCTGCTTATGCGGCGCGCCACATGGCAAAGAATATTGTTGCTGCTGGAATTGCAGACCAAGTTTTAGTGCAAGTTTCTTATGCTATTGGAGTGGTAGAACCAACTTCATTATTCATCGATACCTACGGTACTTCTAAGGTGAATTTAACTGACGGTGAGATTGCTGAGAAGTTAAAATCAGTGTTTGATCTACGTCCAGGTTTAATAGAGAAGCATTTGAAATTAAGAAACCCAATCTACAGTGAAACCGCAGCTTATGGACATATGGGCCGCGAGTCAAAGGTGGTAAGCAAAGAATTTGTTACACCAGCCGGAGAAAAGAAAACGGTAGATGTAGAGCTGTTTACCTGGGAGAAGCTAGACAAGTTAGACGAGTTGAAAAAAGTATTTTTCTAAATAACAAAAAGGCGGGTCATCCCGCCTTTTTTGCTAATTAGCCAATTAGCAATCTATGGCCAAAAAAGGATTTCAACCCGATAAGTTTAGCTTTAAGGAAAGCGTAGCAGCTTTAAAGACGGTACCGCGCTTCTTTGTTGAAATCTATCATTCCAATCGTATTCTTTTTACAGTTAATGCACTTTGCCGATTAGTTTCAGCTTTGCTGCCACTGGCTATGTTATGGGTGGGCAAGTTGATTGTAGACGAGGTGGTGCTACAAATGGGCGCAGAAAAGGCTAGCTACCAGGTGCTGTTGCAATGGGTGCTATTGGAATTTGCGCTAGCAGTTTCATCAGATATTATCGCTCGAACCACATCCTATACCGACGGGCTTTTGGGAGATCAGTACTCCATACAATCCTCGGTTAAGATTATTAAGAAGACTTCCGATTTAAATTTAAGTCAGTTAGAAGACGCGGATTTTTACGACAAGCTAGAAAGAGCCCGCCAGCAAACTACTGGTAGGGTAGGATTAATGTCCAACATCCTTACCCAAGTTCAAGATTTAATTGTGGTAATCTCCTTGATGGCCGGAATCGTGGCTTTCGAACCCGTGCTTATTATTCTGTTGCTGGTATCGGTGATTCCCACATTAATAAATGAGATAAAATTTAGCGGTACCAGTTATTCCTTGGCGCGAAGTTGGACACAAGAACGCCGTGAGCTCGATTATTTACGCTACGCAGGCGCCAGCGATGTTACCGCCAAGGAGGTGAAACTATTTGGTTTGGCAGGATACCTGGCTTCCCGATTCGAGAAGCTTTCTTGGCAATATTATGCCGATAGCAAAAGCCTTTCTAAACGCCGAGCTCTGTGGGGAAGCGGATTTAATATCGTAAGCAGCTTAGCATATTATGGTGCTTACATTCTTATAATTTTTAAAACGGTTGGAGGGATTTTCACTCTGGGCGATCTTACTTTTTTATCTGGGTCTTTTAACAACTTAAGGGGTAGGATTCAGGGCTTCTTTATTCGCTTTACTTCCATAACCAACAGCGCTTTATACCTGCAGGATTACTTCGACTTTCTTGACATAAAAATTGGGGATTCAGGGCATGGGAAAAAACCCATGCCAGCCGAGCTTAAAGAAGGCTTTAAGTTCGAGAATGTAGGCTTTAAATATCCCGGGACGGATATTTGGGTAGTAAGGGGGATAAACTTTGAGTTTAAGGCTGGTGAGAAGCTGGCTTTTGTAGGAGAAAACGGCGCGGGAAAAACGACTTTAATAAAGCTATTGCTCAATTTTTACGAACCTACCGAAGGATGCATATACTTGGATGGAACACCCATAAATGAGTTTGATAGGGCGGAATACCAGGAATACTTTGGTGTGATCTTTCAAGATTTTGTAAAGTTTGAGCTTACCATGCGAGAAAATATTGCGGTGGGCGCGATTTCAGCATTGGATGATCAGCAGCGAATTAATTCGGCGAGCGAAAAAAGTTTGGCAAGCGAAGTTATAAATGCGGTTCCCGATGGTTTAGATCAAAAGCTGGGAAGGAGATTTTCTAAGGGGACAAATTTATCAGGGGGCCAATGGCAGAAAGTGGCTATGGCAAGAGCTTACATGAAAGATGCAGAGGTTTTGGTGTTGGATGAGCCAACCTCAGCTCTGGATGCTAGGGCGGAAAGCGAAACCTTTGATCGATTTATTAATCTCACCAAGGGAAAATCTGCAATCATCATTTCTCACAGGTTTTCCACGGTGCGTATAGCAGACAGAATTTTGGTCTTAAAAGATGGTAAAGTCCACGAGTTAGGAACACACGAGGAGCTAATGGCTTCGCCCAAGCTCTATGCCGAGCTGTTTAATTTGCAGGCGAGTGGGTACATATAGCTGATTGGTGAATTGGCTAATTAGTACTCCTTCCGGATAAATTTTCTGAGTTTTATTTCTTCCCAATTTTTGGGTAAAATTTCCTCACATAAATCCCTCCAATCAGGGTTGTTTTTTTCAATCAATTCTAACTTCCAGTTTCGCCTCCAGCGTTTAATTACCTGTTCTCGTCTTTGCAAAACTTTGTAGCAGTCATGTGGCTCGAAATAAACAAGAAGTTTGCAATTATAGGTGTAGGAAAATTTACCTCCATAACCACTTTGGTGTTCTAATATCCTTCTGGGAAGATTGTTGGTAATCCCAACGTAAAGAGTACCGCGATACTTATTGGTTGTGATGTATAAATAAAACTTTGCAGTGGTAGGCATACCTTAATTTACTCCAAACTTTAAATCAAAGCAAAAGTCCCTGACTTGATCAGGGACCCTTTGATTTAAATTGAAATCATTAAGCAATATCAATTTTCACATAAACCACCATTTTAAATACCATTCCAACCCTAATTAATCTTAATTAGGAAGCACAGCTTCAAATAAGCCCGCACCTAAACTCAAAAAGTGGCCTAGTGGGATTCTGGATCAGTGCTGCCGCACTGTCCGGAATTACTTTTTCCTCATAAAAATAGAAATCGGCACCCCGTGGAAATTAAAGTGGTCTCTGATTTTATTTTCCAAAAAGCGCTTGTATGGATCCTTTACATACTGGGGTAGGTTACAGTAGAAGGCAAAAGCAGGGGTATGCGTTGGAAGTTGCATACAGTACTTAATTCTTATGTATTTACCCTTGATTGCTGGAGGAGGATAGCGTTCTATTTCTTCTAGCATAACATCATTAAGCTTAGAAGTGGGGATTTTCTGAATTCTAGCCTGATATACCTCCATTGCCGTTTCAAGAGCCTTGTGAACTCTTTGCTTGGTAATGGTTGAGGTGAAAATAATTGGAACGTCCGTAAAAGGAGCAATGCGTTCTAAAATGGATTTTTTAAACTGTTCCATGGTTTTTGATTCTTTTTCAATCAAATCCCATTTATTCACCAGAATAACGATACCTTTTTTGGCCTTTATAATCTCTGAGTAGATATGTAAATCTTGTTTTTCGATACCCAGGCTGGCATCGAGTAGTAGAAGACATACGTCACTTTCCTGAATACTTCTCATAGACCTAACTACCGAGTAAAATTCTAGGTCTTCGGTAATTTTAGATCGCTTTCTAATTCCCGCAGTATCCACCAACATAAAGTCGAAACCAAAGGCTTGGTAACGGGTATTTATAGAGTCGCGGGTTGTTCCGCTTATGGGAGTAACAATGTTATTTTCCTTACCGGTAAGAACGTTTATAAGGGAAGATTTCCCTACGTTGGGCCTTCCCACTACCGCTAATTTTGGAATGTCTATTTCCTCTTCTGGAGTTTTCTCTGGGAATGCGGCGATAAGAGCATCTAAAAGATCACCCGTTTGCGAACCGTTAGAGCTGGATATGGGATAAACCTCTCCAAGACCAAATTTGTAGAATTCGTGTATGTCTGCAATTCTATCGTAGGTGTCAACCTTATTGGCTACAACAAAAACCTTCTTTTTCGATTTTCGAAGTAGGTTGGCAATAGCTTCATCGAAATCGGTAATTCCGCTATTCACATCAACAAGAAAAAGGATAATGTTTGCCTCTTCGATGGCGAGATTTACCTGCTTTCTAATTTCAGATTCAAAGATATCGTCGGTATTGTGGGTGTATCCACCGGTATCGATTAACCCAAATTCTACGTTAAGCCACTCTGCTTTTCCGTAGTGTCTATCTCGGGTTACACCAGCTACCGAATCAACAATAGCGTCTCTAGACTCGGTTAAGCGATTAAACAAGGTTGATTTTCCAACATTTGGGCGCCCCACAATGGCAACTACATTTCCCATAACTACTCTGTAAATCCGTATCTTTTTAGTTTGGCTGGATTATTTCTCCAGTCCTTATCCACCTTCACCTGCAAATTAAGAAAGACTCTTTTTTGTAGGAAAGCTTCAATTTCTTTTCGAGCGTCGATTCCCAGATGTTTTATTTTCTCTCCACCTTTTCCGATGATGATATTTTTTTGGGAGTCGCGTTCTACAATTATATAAGCCTCAATTGCGTCTAAACCATCTTTTTCTTTGTAGCTATTAATAACCACTTCGCAGCTGTAGGGTATTTCTTGTTGGAAAGACAAGAAAATTTTCTCGCGAATGATTTCGGTTACAAAGTAACGCATGGGTCTATCACTTAATTCTTCCTTATCGTAATAAGCTGGAGCTTCTGGTAACCACGATTTTACCTTTTTAAGGAGTAGATCCAGGTTAAGACCCTCAAGTGCAGATATTGGGAGGATTTCAGCCTTAGGTAAAAGGCTGTGCCAGTGTTCGACCGATTTTAGCAATTGTTCTTGGGTGCAAAGGTCTACTTTATTTATGACAACTAGGGTAGGAATTTTAGAATTATCAATTTTTTTCAGGATTTCCTCAAGCCCTTCGGTGGGTGTTTTCGCGTCGTGTACCCAAACAAACACGTCGGCATCTTCGAATGCCGGTTTAATTTCGGCCATCATCGATTCCTGCATTTTGTAATGGGTTTTTTGAATAATCCCTGGGGTATCCGAAAATACAATTTGCAGGTCGTCTTCGTTATATACTGCAATCATGCGGTGTCTGGTGGTTTGCGCTTTGGGCGTAACGATGGCCAATTTTTCACCAAAGACGGCATTTAGCAGAGTAGATTTCCCCATGTTGGGCAAACCAAGGATATTAACGAAGCCAGCTTTGTGCATGGAAAAAAATATTTTTTTGGTTGTTGTTTGTTTGAGATGCAATAATACATATATTTGCGCCCACATTGCGGGGTGGAGCAGTTGGTAGCTCGTCGGGCTCATAACCCGAAGGCCACAGGTTCGAGTCCTGTCCCCGCTACTACGTAAAGCGATTCAGTTATCTGGGTCGCTTTTTTTTGTAAAAAATTTCATAGTTAGGCCTCAGATTCGTCCCGATAGCTATCGGGACCTGTACACGCTCGTAGATAAAGCGATTCCGGAAATTATCTTTTTACCACCTTACGACTATACACAGAGCCGTTTTTGCTGGTAAAGTTCACAATGTATAACCCAGATGGAAAGGAACTGAAGTCTATTTCAATCTGTTTTCTATCTTCATAATGACGGTGTCTTAAGTTGTTCGAAACCGTTACTATTCCTAAATTAGAGATGATTTGAATCCCCTCTATTTGTTGATTATTATAGGTTATGGATAATATTTCATTTACTGGATTGGGAGATAACTCAACCGCAAAGCTTTCCATTTTTCTGTTTAAAATGTTTGTTATTGTCTGCTGATCGTGTTCAAAATGGCAATCCGAGTTTTGTTGGTTAGAATAGAATTGTTCAAACTCTCCATTTTTACTCATACAAGTAATATATGAGAGGTCAGGAAAGTTGAAATTTCGCACATGATGAATTAACCCATTTCCCCCTCCTAGACCCGTAATGAAATACTGTTGAAGGATCTCAGGGTTTTCTTCAAATTCAATCCAATATCTTTCCTCTCCAAAGTATTCCACGGTATCTTTTTTGTCAACCACCAAATCGAAATAATAACTACCATCTGGCTGGTATTCTATCATATGGTACCGAATGGTATCGCCCACCTCGGGATTCCAAAAATATCTTGGAAAGGCTTTTTCACCCTCGGGAAGGCGCATAAAAGTGATTTCAGTATTTATATCGTCAAAGAAAAAAGCTGCTGTTTCTGGATCATGTAAAGTGGAGTCGTTTATGCTGTCGCCATTTGCCTGAGTTCCATAAACATGATAAAGTCGAGATTTTAAAACATCGTATAGGGTGTCATCAATAAGAGTGTCTCCATCGAAAAAGTAGTACTTCGAGAGGGATAATTTTTTGAAAGAATTTGGGTTGGTATCGAAATAAATTACATCTGTTATAGACCAAATCATATCATGGTTTACGAGCTTGGTTTCCTGGCTCCTGCCATCAAAAATTTGTGTCAATAAAAAGATAATTAGATAAAATATTTTGATCCTCATAACCTTAATCTAAGTGGTGGATAGTACTATTTGATGCTTTAAAGTAAGTAAAGATAACAGCTTCTTGCGTTTACAGATCTAGTTTTCTCATATTTTATAAAATAATCATAAAACCCATTGTTTAACTCCGCTAAAGAACCGTGGGGATAAACCCGTGGACCAATAAACTTGACGAAACGATTAAATTTCTTTCCTAAACCACTGTCAGGGCTTATTGATTGATTTTGTTCATAAAATTGCTGGAACTGATTATATAAATTGTCATCCTGTGTAAACACATTCTGGGCAACCATTGAACCTGAAAGGAAACATGATACAATAAATATTAATCGAACTTCAATAAACTTTCTCCTCATTAAATTATTTATCTACTACAATTTTCTTTGTTATTATTTCATTCAAACCTTCTTGAATAATGATCAAAAAGTATATCCCATTAGTAAAGCTTTTGGTATCAATTTCCAGATTACTATTGATGTCATCCTCCTTGTAAATTAATGCTCCATGAATGTTTATTACTTTTAAATCAAAAGTACCATTCACCTGCACCCCAACCATTTCACGAGCTGGGTTTGGATATACCACCACATCTATAAGATTATCAAAATCTTCAATATTAGTAGTCATATCGAGAATACAATCACCCCCTACAATTTTGACACTATCCTGGTAAAAGCAATCTAAGAAGTATTGTCTATTATGGTCGGGTATGTAAGTATTAAATCCCAAAAACACCCCTCCACCAAATTCATTTGTTGGACCTATTCCCTCCGTAAAAAAAGTATTAGGATTAATCACAAAGTGATTATCAGCACTAGAAATGAAATATTTTTTCCTTGGTGCTAAACTATCGGTTGAAACAACAATAGAATCAACCCTAAATCTTACACAACCATAAGAGGATTTATAGGTAGTTGAGGTATCTCCAACCTCCAGCAACTCATCCCATACTAGTATCAACCCTTCATCACAATAATCAGATGCATGGTCATTGGGTACCATGTATATCTTTTTCTCTACCTTATTCTCATAATAAAAACCAAATATTTCTGGAACGGGATTATCATAACTATGATTGTAATTTGAATTTGGACCTGAGCAATATTCATTCCATACCTTTACCCATAGGATCGCATAAGTCGAATCACCAATAACTGAATCGCCTTGAAAATAAAATTCCTCAATCCCACCACATCTAGTAGAGGATGAAGCGTCCTCCTCTACATAGGATGAAACCCAATGATTTCCCTCCTTAACTATTTCAGAGTCCTGAGAATAAACTACATGACTAATTAATGCAAACAAATAAGGAAACAGCCTTTTCAATTTCACGAAGTTTTTACGAAAAAAAAATCCTACCCAAAGACCCCGAGAAATTGAAAACATTAAAAAAAACTTAAAATTATTGAGCTAAAAATAGGGTTTTCATTTCGATTAGTGTCTTATCTTTAAGGTTCATTATTAATACTTTTGGCGTACTCCATTGGAGCCTTATTCTATTCTTCAAAATAGAGATGCAGCCGCTTCCTCGACTTTCATGCCTTATTACATCAACATAATTAACGAGGTATTCTGTTACCAATAGCATAAGGAGGCTCAAATAAGACATGATAATAAATTTTTGTGATGGTCTGATTATTCAATTTCTGCGCAACTTTTTGTATTGATCCTATTTAACCTAATTAGGTGACCTACTTGCTGCTGTAGAATGATAACAAGCTTAAAATACCCTCATTTTGTTACAAAAATCAGGGTGATTCACCTTTATTTTGTTACAATAAATAAAGTATATTACCTTTATTATGTTACAAAAACAGAAAACATAATTTCCTAACAAAAACAGTAGTACAAAAATTGCTCTTATTGAACTCATTTTATTTGACTTTCATTATTAATTGAGGTTTATTTTTTTAAAAATCTTAAAGTATACCTATATCCAGATTCACCCACTGCAAGAACTAAATAGACCCCTTCACTTAGGTTCTTGATATCTATAGCCATTTTATTTGGATTGTTTGTGAGGGTCCTTTCTGAAATTCCAGAAAAACTTTCAACGATTTCACCTGCAATATTCTGCACAACAATTGTTTGCAATCGATCATTTACAACCGTGATATTAAGCACATCTTTTGCAGGGTTAGGAAATAAGTGAAAATTAAAATTCCGCACTACCCTTTCGGATATTGCAGTAGGGGAGTGTTTGAACTCACAATCCATGCCTCCGTTTTGAAAAAATTTCTCATAATCCCCTTCATATCTTAAACAATTGATCTGACCCCTATCATAATTTTCTACCCATTGTAAGTATTTAATTAGGCCATTTGAACCACCTAAACCTGTAATGAAGTATCCATCAGGAATTTCACTATTGTACTTAAATTCAATCTTATATCGAATTTGGCCAAAGTATGTAACAGGAGCAATTGACTTTACAATCAAATTGGTGAACACATTACCGTTTCTATCTAATTCTAATAATTGATATTGCACAGTATCACCCACCTGAAGATTGTTATAAAACCTTGGAAAAGCCTTTTCACCGTCAGGCATCCGCATATAAGTAATTCCGCTTATAGTGTCTTCGAAGAAATAGGCCTTGGGATAAGGCTCATATAATGTAGAATCTATATGGGTACTTCCATTCTGTATCTCGGTGGCTTTAAATTGCCTTGCCACTAAAATCTTATAAACAGTGTCCGAAATAGTTGTGTCACCTTTAAAGAAAAGGTATTCATGAATAATCAACTCAGGCGAACCCACCCTTTGCTCTAAATTATATACATTCTCAACCTGCCATACCATACCAGTGTCAATAAAATTCTGGCTTTGACCAATTGCTTCGAACATGATAACTGTTAAGACAGTGGATAAGAAATATGTTTTAAATCTTAACATTGATAGAGTTATTTTTATTCGCGAACCATTCTAGTGGCTGCGTCTCTTGCAAATAATCAGTCTAATGGACAGGAGATTTTTGCATGGTTTTTAAAAGTATACATTACTTCAAACTTTCTATATTATCTCTTTGTAAAGAAATCCTTAAATCCAAGGAGTTAACATCCAGCAGAAAGGGTAAAACTACCGTCTCCGTTAAACTTGCTTAGGGTAATGGTTACCTTCCATTCTCCAGGTACTCCTGCAGCCGAACATTGGGTAAGGGAATCGTCTCCTACTCCTGCGGTTAGGGTCTCATTCAACACTTCGTTATTATCGGCATCCAAAACTACAATGGTATAAGTTCCTCCTTTAGATGAGGTAATATCCATGTTTAACTCTGCCTGATTTAAGCTGTTGTTCCAGGTATGGGTTGCGGTAGCATTTCCTCCTCTTCCGGTTACGTCTCCATCATCCCCTCCTTGTCTGACAGTTATAACAGGGTAGGTACAAGATCCATCGCTTTTTTTGGCTTCGGTGTTGTAATTATTGGCGTTTGGATCGGTGCATCCCTCTTTCTTACATTGAGTAAAAGCCGCAGCTATAAACACAAATAATAAAACTCTAAGTGCTCTCATGGTTGTGGTGATTTATTGCTCAAATAAAGCAAAAATTACGCTAAGCTCTTCCTTTCTTACTGTATTCCTGCTTTAATTCTTTTCGAACAAATCACTTCGCATATTTTAGATTTCTAATTTTTTCTGTGCCCGTCACTGGTCTGTTGTTTTCTACGCTTTATACAGAGCGGCAAGTAATCTGTCTATAAATAAAAACAAAAGGTATTCGATATAATAGTATTATCGGTCTGTAAATCAGTGGTTTAATTAAACTAATGATAGTCAGTATGTCTACTGATTATAAATTGATAATTGGACATTATTGGAATTTAGAGGTTCCTTGCTCCCCTAAATTTTTGTTAAACAAATCCAGTATGTTATGGAAACCTTTAAAAACGGGGATGATGGAGTTAATTGCTGCTCCTACCGAACATCCCAACCAGGAAAAGTCCAACGAAGCAATCTTTTTTGGCACAACAGTTTAATTAAAGTAGTCTTCTTAATTGGACTATTTCTTAGTACCGCATTTGTCGCAGAGGCGAGTCATTTTAGGTATGGCTCTATCAGTTGGCAAAAGATCAACAACAGCACCAACCAAGTTAAATTTAAGGTTTCCGTTGCTTTCCGAAGGTGGGCAAATCAACAGGTTGGACAGTCTGTTAACGTTGGATCTTTGCAATTTGGCGATGGTAGTAGTGCCAATATTTCGGTAACGGTAACTTCTGCTCAAGGAAATTCCTCGACAGGATGGTTTTTTGGTGAAGCAGAAATCACCAAAACCTACGGGGCTAATGGTAACTACAATGCTCGTTGGAGAAGCTGTTGTAGAATCGGTGGTCTTGGAAATGGAGGAGCATATTGGGATGTGCAGACCATTGTAAATATTGGTAACAACAATAATTCACCAGTTACCTCGGTTCCACCCATCGTGGCCGTGCAAACTGGACAATCCAATGCTCAGTTCCAAGTTCCTTTTACAGATCCAGATGGCGATAACCTCTCATATCGTTTAGCGACCTACAACGAAATGGGTAACTCTAATAATCCGAGTGGTTTGTCAGTGAACCCTTCAACCGGTGTTGTTTCGTGGAATACCGTTGGTAAACCTGTTGGCCAATTATGGGCAGTAGGTATTGTAGGTGAGGATGGTCAGTCTAAAACCATGGCCGATTTCCTTATTCAAATCGTTCAAACCAGTACACCTCCAGTTTTCGATTATTCGGTAACGCCTGCCAGTGGAACTATTTACCAGGTATCGCCTGGACAAAATGTGAATTTCACAGTAAAAGCGTCAGATACAGATGCTGGAAGTACAGTATCGCTTAATGCGGTAGGTAATCCTCCAGGATCTTCCTTTTCGCCAAGCCTGCCCACTTCTGGGAGTAATCCATCGCAAACTACTTTTAACTGGACTCCTGGGGTAGGTGACTTAGGAACCTCGGTAATTAACTTTGTTGCCACCGATAATATTGGGGTGCAAACCAGTACCAATGTGTCGATCATCGTTTCGCTCAAACCGGTCTTTGATGTAGGACCTACTCCCCAGGAATTGGTGCACTTGGTGTATCAACCGGGGGCAACTATATCTTTCCCAGTTCAAGCTTCCGACCCAGATGTTAATGACCTTGTGCAGATAATTGCTGCAAATGGAAAAGATATGGGTGGCAATTTGATCCCGCTTTATCCAGGAGCTAGTTTCGGTCCTTTACCATCCCCAGCGGGAAACCCAACATCTGGCAATTTTTCGTGGAATACCACGGCATCCGATTGGGGTCATAAGCACGTAGTGTTTACAGCTGAAGATAGCTATGGAGATCAGGCTAAGCACGAAATTGCGATTCTTTTAAATACGCAACCCACATTTACTTCCACTCCCGTTGTGGAGGCAAATAGAGGACAGGCTTATTCATATCAAGTTGTTGCAACAGATCCGGACTTAATCCATGGAGATTCCATTAAATTATATGCACCAGGATTACCGGCGTGGCTTTCTTTTGTGGATAATGGTGATGGAACGGGTACGCTTTCAGGAACCCCAGGTGCTGCAGATGTAGGGACTCTACAAATTAATCTTGAAGCACAGGATTTAAACCATCATCAGGGTGGGACTGCAATCCAGTCTTTTACCCTCGTAGTAAATAACTGTGTGATAGATGCCAGATGTAAAGATGTAACGCTTTACCTCGACCAAAATGGTGCTGCGTCTTTAAGTGCCAGTGATATAGATGATGGGTCCTCGGTTACCTGCGGTCCTATGCAACTTTCTATTAGTAAATCAGCATTTTCTTGTGATGATATAGGAAGTAATCAGGTGCTACTTTTTGTAACTGACAATACAGGTAATATGGATTCCTGTCTAGCAACGGTAATTGTCCATGATGAAATTCCTCCCACGGTGACTTGCCATACTAATATCAGTACATCAACTGATCCTGGGGCTTGTCATTCAGTTCAATTGAAAAAAGAAATTCTTCATTATGATCCTGTGGGGTATCAAACCTCGGCTAGTCATGTGTTACCAGCATCTACCAGCTCTGGAGTCACAGGAGGTCCTTTATTTGGGGTGGGTTATCCTAACCAATATAATTATCACGTTAAACCCGTTGGTCCGGTTTCTCAGTCATCTACAGTCGATGTATCTCAGTACGTTGAGTTTACCGTTAGTTTGAATGAATTTACTGCTTTGGCTTCACTTGCGTTTCAAAAGTATTCTTATTTCCAGCAAGGCGGAACGGTATCGAGCATTAGATCTAGTGTAGATGGTTTTGCAAGTGATATAGATCAAATTGCCACCAATCCGGCCTTTGGTCAAATCTTAGAGTACGATTTAAGTAGTTTAGGTACCGTAAAAGGAAGCATTACTTTTCGCCTATATTTCTGGGGAGGATCGGGAGACTGGATGGATATTGTAAGTAGCTACTACGGTGGGATAGGAGTTAAATTGTATAAGATAGACTTAGGCCTTTTTTCAGATAACTGCGAAATCGTGGATTTAACTTATGCTGGATTGCCAGCAAAATGTGAGTTTCCTCTTGGAAGTACAACCGTATCCGTAACGGCAATAGATGCAAGTGGAAACAGTTCCTCATGCGAGATTGTAGTTGAAGTAGCAGATGTGGAGGCGCCAAGTATTTCTTGCCCAGCAGATATTTCTATAGTAGCGCAAAGAGATGATTGTGACCCGCAAATATTCTGGGAAGAGCCAGTTGCTTCAGATAATTGTTCGGTTTCCGTTAGCTCTAGTCATGCCTCAGGAGATGAATTCCCTGTAGGTAGCACAACGGTTACGTACACTGCAACCGATCCATCAGGAAATAGTACTTCTTGTTCTTTTGTGGTAACTGTTACTCCAGAGCCTCTAATACAGTCGGGTGTACTTTCTTTATTTGAGGGTGGATTTAACATAAGCTGCTTTGGAGCTGCCGACGGTAGCATAGATTTAACAGTTGAGGGTGGATGTTTACCGTACAGCTTTGACTGGAGCCATGGTGCTTCTACCGAGGATGTATCAGGGTTGATTGCCGGATCTTATGGTGTGGTAATTACCGATGCAAATGGAACTTCAATTTCTGCGAGCTATACGTTGTCGGAACCTACTCCTTTGTCATTATCTGTTAGCGATAATCAAACGGTTTATTTAGGGTACGATCCAGCTGCTTGCGCAGATATTGGTCTATCTATTTCAGGTGGAGTTGCTCCATATTCCTACGCTTGGTCTAATGGTTTCGATGGAACCGACCAGCAAGTTTGTCCTGAAATCAGCACCGAATATGTGGTAACGGTAACCGATGCAAATGGGTGTGAAATTTCAGACGCCATAATGGTATGCGTTATCGATATCCGTTCGCGCGATAAAAAGGGGAATATCAAACCTGGTAAGGTGGATATCTGTCATGTTCCACCGGGGAATCCTGCAAATGCACATACCATTTCAATTTCTGTAAATGCGGTTGCGGATCACTTAGCTGAGCACGATGACTATCTGGGTGCTTGTGGAACAAATCCAACTTGTTTAGACGATGGATTGGCAGAAGCTTATGTACCTCCAACGGCAAGCGATGACGATGGTGGTTCGGCCGGAAGTGGCGGAAAAGGTAAAGGGAGAAAAAGCGGTGACTTCGAAGAGACTACAAGCATCTCTGGTGTTTTAGAGGAACTATCAGTATTTCCCAATCCTTTTAAAGCTGAGTTAAATGTGAGCGTTGGGGTAGCTTTAAATGAGCAAATTGAGATTGCTCTTATGGATCTTTCCGGAAAACAAATCAAAACCCTATTTAACGGGAACTCAACCAGCAAGCATATCCACCTTAAAATAAGTGCAGAAGATTTATCTGCAGGGGTGTATATGTTAATCGTTAAGTCTCAAGGTTCAGTTAAAATGGAACGGATTGTAAAACACTAAAACCAGTTAAAATATAAAAGAAGGGAAGCGATCGTTCGCTTCCCTTTTTTAATTGAATACTCTTAAAACATCACCATTAAAGGTGGTTTCGTACTGGTAAAGGGGCAGGGTAGCAGGGCCTGAGATTGGATTACCAGAGCTAAGTAAATAGCGACTATTACTACAGGTATCAATGGCGGCAATATCAGAGGAATCAACCATCACTCTACAATTATTATCTGGTTGGTAGGTGGCATGCCTATCGAAGGCGTTTATGTTTTCTTCGCTTGATCGGTACAAAATGATGCCTTTACTTCCTCCACTAACATAAACCCAACCTCCTGTCGATTTTAGATTTATGTATTGTGGATTATTAATGTTTACTGTGAAGTCAACCGCGGGGACGGGGATGAAATTATTTTCCTCTTTCTTACAAGCAAGTAGGAATAAAAACAATAGTATTGAGGAGTAAATCGTTAGGAAAGAAGAATTTTTCATGAAGGCAAATAGTAATACTAAAAGGGTAAAACGAATTCTTAGCTTTTTAAGTTTCTCTCTTATTTTATTTGGAGCTGCAGCAAATTTAACTGCTCAGGAGAAACCAAAAAATCAAAGAGCAAAAAAGGAAAAGATAGATAAGTGGGAACGCAAGGCTAGAAAGCAAGAGGCGAAGGTGAAGCGCCTGAAAAAAAGACTGATAGCCATCCAAAAGAAAGCGAAAGTTCCCAGTAACGCAAAGATAGTCCGCTTACAACGTAAGATAGCGGCTAGAGAAGAAAAGGCTGCAGGATTTCGCTATAAAGGAAAAAGCAAGCAACATGCTAAAAGTCAGTCTTCTAAGACTAAAAAGCGCATGAAGAAAAATTTGAAAAAACATAAGCGGTATAAAAAGCGTCATTCCAATTAAAAAACTTTAGATAAACGGTAAAATAGAATCGACGGATTTAAAAGAGGGGCTTTATTGCCCCTTTTTAATTTTTTAGGAATTAAAGATTTCACCACATAAGAGAAAAGTAACAGGGGCTTAACATTTAGTATTCTGTCTTAATTAAGGTTAATTTTGTCCGCTGCTAAAAATCAACCTTAATTATATCAAGTAGTTTATGGGTAAAAAGTTATGCGCTCTACTTGTCGCTTTCATTTGTGCGACTGTTACTTACGCTCAAGTAGGTAGCGGTACGCTTCAAGGGAAAGTTATCGACGAGAGCACCGGAGAGCCTCTGCCATTTGTAAACGTGGCAATTTTCAAAGGGGACAAGCAAATTAAAGGGACTACGTCTGACTTTAACGGTAAGTTTACCATCAAACCTATAGATCCAGGGCAATACGATGTCCAGGCTTCTTTTGTTGGTTACACAACCAAAAGAGTTACCGACGTAATTGTACGTTCTAACATTATCACCTTCCAAGACATGAAGTTAACTTCGGGTGTTGATTTAGGTGAGGTTGAGATTGTACAGTATAAGAAACCTCTTATTAACAAAGATGGTGGAGCTTCTGGGGGTTCTGTAACTTCTGAAGAGATTGCTAAGATGCCTACGCGTTCTGCGGCTGGTATTGCAACCACTGTTGGTGGGGTATCTACTGCCGGTACCGGTGGTGGTATTTCTATTAGAGGGTCTAGAACGGGTGGAAACTTCATCTACATCGATGGGGTGAAAGTGCGTGGATCTTCTTCGCTACCAAAAAGTGCACTTCAAGAGGTAAACGTAATTACCGGAGGGGTTCCTGCTAACTACGGGGATGCTACAGGTGGAATTATCTCTATTACTACTAGAGGTCCTGCTTCTGAATTTAATGGTTCGGTTGAGGCTATTACTTCTGGGTTTAAAGTAGGTGACCAACAAATTAACTTGTTAGATAAGTTCGGTTCCAACATTCTTGAGGCTTCTTTTTCTGGTCCGCTAATCAGAAAGAAGAACGAAGACGGAACTAAGGGCGAGTCTTTAATAGGATATAGAGTTTCTGGTAACTATACCTCTAATGTAGATGGACAACCTTCTATTATTGGGCATAACGTACTTTCTGATGAGGCAAGAGCTGCATTAATCGCAGATCCTATTTCTCGTGTGCCAGGTGCGGAGTCTGGGGTTAACTATAACTCTTCTTTCCTAAGAAAAAGCGACTTCACTAACGTTCCTACCAGTATTAATACTGAGAATAGAAACGCTTTCCTTCAAACCAAATTAACTGTTGATCTTGGGAACGATATGGACCTTACCTTCGGTGGTTCTGCCGTATTCTCTAAGAATAACGGGTATAGCTTTGTTAACCACCTAATGAATGCGGATATCAGCCCGATTACCACTTCATTAGATTACCGTGGTTATGTAAGATTCTCACACAGATTATTTAATGACCAAGAGAGTGAAGGTCTTCTTAAGAATCTTTATTACTCTATTATGTTGGACTACAGTAAGTCTTACGACAAAACTGAAAGTGCCCTACACGGAGATAACTACTTTGCATATGGTTACAATGGTAAGTACAACATCTTTAAGGATAGTGCTCAGTGGGCTTTTGATACCATTTTCAACGGACAGCCACTTTTCGTAAGAAACGCAGTTGACGGAGATACACTTGTAACCTTCGAAAGAAGTATGGTAAACGAGTTAAGCTCTAACTATGTAGAGGCTTTCTTTAATGAGTTCGATCAAAACTCTCAGCGTTACGATCGTATGGATAACCTAGTAGGTTTTAGAAACGGGGATGGTCCAGATCGTCTTTATGGTCGTTTTACCAACCTAGGTATGCCAGTAGGTGGATACGGGATCAATGATGATAACCAGTATCGTGTTTCTGCTTCAGGATCTGCCGACCTTGGTAACCACGCGGTAACACTAGGATTTGAGTACGAGCAGCGTGTTGACCGAAACTGGTCTTTTAACGGATTAGCTGGTGACGAAAGAAACCGTAACAACAACCTTTGGTCTGTAATGAGAGCACGTGCTAACTCGCACATCAAGGAGCTTTTCAATGAGCCAGTTGTTATTTTCGATGCTAATGGAGATACAGCTCAGGTGCTTACTCCTTCTCCTGATACAACTGAAATAAATGGAGCTCTTTATGTTAACTACGCTACGCGTATTGACTCTGCTAACCAAAGCTACTTCGATAGAAGCTTAAGAGCATCACTAGGATTAGATCCAGATGGAGACGATTTCATTAACATCGATGCTTTAGATCCATCTCAATTCAATATCGAATTCTTCTCTCCACTTGAATTACTTAACAACGGTGGTAGATTAGTAAACCACAGAGGTTTCGATATCTATGGAAACAAGCTTAACTACAACCCTTCAATTGAGGATTACTTCAATAAAAGAGATGCAAACGGTAACCTAGAAAAGCCAGTTGCAGCATTCCAGCCTGTTTATGCAGCAGGTTATATTATGGATAAATTCTCTTTCGATGATATCATCTTTAACGTTGGATTAAGAGTTGACCGTTTCGATGCGAACCAATCTGTATTAAAAGATCCTTATTTATTTAGAGATGCATATACTGCTGGAGATTATAGATCTAACGATAACATCAATCTTGGTCCTGACGTTGTAATTCCAGCCGGTATCAGTGATGATGCTTATGTTTATGTTGACAACCTAGACAACCCAACTCAAATTTTAGGTTTTAGAGAGGGGAATACCTTCTTTAACGCAAGAGGTCAGGTTTCTACCGACGATGCAATTCGTACTTCTACTTCAGAAATTGCTCCTTACTTAAAGGATAGAAATGATAAGAGTGATGTTAATGCTGCGGCATTCGAGGACTATACTCCTCAGATTAACGTAATGCCAAGGGTAGCATTCTCTTTCCCAATTTCGGATGTGGCATTATTCTTCGCTCACTACGATATCTTAACACGTAGACCAGTTTCTAGTAACGCACTTGATCTTGTTCGTTACGAATTCATTAGAAATATTGGTTCTTCTGCAAATAGTCCATTAAGTAATCCTAACCTTCTTCCAGAGAAGACTGTAGATTACGCAGTTGGATTCCAGCAGGCGCTTAACAAAAGCTCTGCTTTAAAAATCGAGGCTTTCTATAGAGAAATGAGAGATCAAATCCAGGTATTCCAGTATGTTGGAGCATACCCACAGGATTACTACTCTTTTGATAACCTGGATTTTGGTACCGTAAAAGGATTAACTATTGAGTACGATTTACGTGCAACGAACAACATCGGATTAAACGTTAACTATACCCTTCAGTTTGCTGATGGTACGGGTTCTAACGCAGGTGGTGCAGTGGTTAACCTTAACGCAACCGACTTCTCAACCCTTAGAACAATTGCTCCACTTAATAACGACCAAAGACACAAGTTCAATGCTCGTGTAGATTACCGTTTTGGAGCGGGTAAAAACTACAATGGTCCTGAAGGATTCGCTAGAAAAATCTTCGAAGATTTCGGAGCAAACGCGGTATTGGCAGTAGGTTCTGGAACTCCGTATACTGCTTCTTCAGATCCAAACGCATCAAGACTAGAAGGAACCATTAACGGTTCTCGCCTTCCTTGGAATACTAACATTAACCTAGTATTTGATAAGTCATTTACACTTGGAAAAGTGGATGGTGACGATACGAAGAAAGGAATGAACTTAAACGTATTCCTACTTGTAAACAACGTATTAAATACCAGAAACATATTTGGAGTTTATCCATTTACAGGTACTCCGGATGACGATGGTTATTTAACAGATCCACGTTACCAAGAAATCATTAGAAACCAGGTTAGCGAAGCTTCTTTCAGAGATATCTACAGCTTGTGGAATACTCGTCCATTTAACTTTGGAGCTCCGAGAACCATTCAAATTGGTGCAAGACTAGATTTCTAAAATCCGAACAGAGACATTAAGAATATTATGAAACAAATAGGTATGAGACATATTTTGTTGCTATTGAGTCTCGGAATTTTTACCGGACTTGTAGAAGCAAGAGAGCCTGAATATCTGCGAAATGCAGAAAATAAAAATAGCATCCGCAAGTCGGCAGCTGGTTGTGCACCAGCCACCGCTATTGCTCAGCTTAGTTTTAACAACGTTAGAGCTAGGATAGAGAATGGTGGGAACATGTGGATGAACCGTGCGAATAGTACAGCTTTCTACGAAGTGCCAAAGAATGGTGGTGTTCACTCCATTTTCTCCGGTGCACTTTGGATGGGAGGTTTAGGACCAAACGGTGATCTTAAAATTGCTGCAGTAACCTTTAGAGGGCAAGGTAGTGATGACTTTTATCCTGGTCCTCTGTTAACCGATGGTTCTGCCGAGATTACTTCCGACGTATGTGGGAAATTCGACAGATTTTGGAGAGCTTCTAAGGTTGAAGCACTTAAGCATGATGCATACTGGAAAATTGCTTCAGAGCAAGGTGAAGCAGCTGCGAATGAGGCTTTCCTTAATTATGAAACTCCTGATGCCTTTATTGAATGGTCAGAAATAGCGAATAACGGTTTAGCTGGTTACGATAGAGAATTAGCTCCTTATTTCGATTTCAATGGTGACGGTATGTATACGCCAGATCAAGGGGATTATCCTGGATATGACCTAGCAGGTACTGTAGTTTGTAGAGATTCATCTAGACGTGTACCACTTTTTGGTGATACAACTATTTATTGGGTATTCAACGATAAGGGGAATACGCACACCGCAACTAACGGTGGTCCTATTGGTATGGAGATTCGTGCTCAGGCTTTCGCCTTTGCGGATCAGACTGCTATCAACAACATGACTTTCTGTAACTACGTTTTAATTAACCAAGGTTCTCAAACGCTTAATAACACTTATTTCGGTCAGTGGGTGGATACCGATCTTGGTTTTTCTGATGATGATTATGTTGGATGTGACGTTCAGCGTGGATTAGGATACTGTTACAATGGAGATAACGACGATCAAGCTGGAGCTAACTCTCCTGGTTATGGTGCTATTCCTCCTGCAGTTGGTATCGACTTCTTCCAAGGGCCATATCAGGATGATGATGGAGTAGATAACTACGGTCCTTACGATCCTATTTTAGCTCCTTTTGGAGATAAAACGGTTACTTATGACGAAGCTATTTCCGGGAACGATTCACTTGGTCTTGGTGGAAATGGTATTCCTTACCTAGGTTTAGGTATTGGATACGGTGATGGAGTCATTGATAATGAGCGTTTCGGTATGCGTAAGTTCGTATACTATACCCGTGGTACGGGTGCAACTGGAGATCCAGGTTCTGCAAGAGATCACTATAACTACCTATCTGGTTTGTGGAAAGACTTTACCCCATTCGTTTATGGTGGACAAGCTCACGGACCTACCTCAGGATCTCAAACTGGGTATCCTACTGATGTTGTAGCGCAAGATGCATTCTGTGATTTCATGTTCCCAGGAGATACCGATCCAGTTTCATTCGGAACAAGAGGTGTGGATTACCCTGCTCAAAACGGAAATGTATACTGGACTGAGGTTACTGCTGGAACACCACAAGGGGATAGAAGATTTATGCAATCTGCTGGACCATTTACCCTAACACCAGGACAGGTAAATAACATTACTGTTGGTGTGGTATGGGCAAGAGCAGAAACAGGAAACAACCTTACTTCAGTTGAGAAACTGAGAACTGTGGATGATATCGCACAGAGTTTGTTCGATAACTGTTTCCAAATCTTCGAAGGTCCTGATGCACCTACTGTAAACGTTACTGAATTAGATAGAGAGATTATCTTAACATTAGAGAACCCTCAAACATCTAATAACTTCCAAGAGAAGTACGAGAAAATCAGACCTGAAATTCCTAACGATGCTGAAGATAGAACCTATAACTTCGAAGGTTACCAGGTGTATCAACTTAAGGATGCTACCGTTTCTGTGTCAGACCTAAACGACCCTAGCAAAGCGGTACTAATTTCCCAGTCAGATATAGTTAATTACTACACAGATACTGCTACCGGGGAACCTGATTTAACCAGACCTGTTGCAGAGCTAGTTAATTATACAACTGACCCTAAGCTTAAAATTCCTATCCCAGAAGTGAAAGTAGAAGCAGCTCCAGGACAGGAAATGAATAAAGGATTAGTAAAAGCTATTCGCGTTACTGAAGATGCATTTGCTAAAGGAACGGATAGAAAACTTGTAAATAACAAGCCTTACTACTTCGTTGCTATTGCTTATGGTTTCAATGAGTATGAGCCATACAATACGATGACAGGATCTGGACAGCCAGAACCTTATGCACCTTCTAGAAAATCTGCAACCGGTGGATCTATTAGAGCGGTATCTGGTATTCCTCACAAGAGAGATAATCAAGATGGTGGTACCGTGCTTAGATCTAAGTTTGGAGATAAACTTCAAATTACCAGATTAGAAGGAAAAGGAAACGGTGGTGTTTACACGCGTTTAACTGAGGAGTCTCGTTTGGCAATTGCTACCAGTGCAAATTTTGCTACGGATTCTCTTAAGTACCAGCAACAATTTGGACCTTTGGACATCAGAATAGTCGATCCACTAAACATCGTACCCGCTAAGTATAGTTTACGTGTAGTGGATACAAGTGATGTTGGTGATAGAGTGGAAATTTATAATAACCCTCATTGGGAATTGGCTATTGAAAATACTGTTACAGGTGAAAGAGCTACGGTAACTAGTGACCAAACTATGGACATTGGTGGTCAGCAATTGATTTTTGCCAATGTAGGACCAAATGGTACCGAAATAAACATGGGTATTTCGGTTAATATTAAGCAGGTGCAGTATCGTAAACTTAAGGGAGGACAATTTAACAGGGATTGGTATACTCCTCCGGTAGGTGGAGATGTTGTTCAAGACAACCCAGGAGTAGAATGGTTAAACGGTCTTCGCGATGGTGAAGGTACAGACCCAGCCAACTGGATCCGTGCAGGTAACGTAACGGGAACTGTTTATGCAGATGCTTCTGTACAATCATCAGATGGAGAGCAAGGAATTGACATCAATGGTGAATACGAAACTACTCTAAGTAGAATGTGGGGGCCGGGACGTGTATTAGCGTCAACTGCACCAGCAGCTGAGCCTTCAATCTACTTAATGCCTCAATCGGCTATCAACAATAACTCTCAGAATACCGGTGGTAAGTTCGAATTATCGCTACACATTACGCCTTCAGTGGATCTTGTGTTTACTCCAAACAAAGATCTATGGACAAGGTGTGTGGTATTCGAAGCTTCACCGAGCCCAATCTCAGATCAGTTTACCATAAAGAACAGGCCATCCGTAGATAAGAGTGGTAGAGTTGCTGGAGATCCTGGATACAATGCTGCTGAAGGTGATTTAACTAGCCCAGTTGGTATGTCATGGTTCCCTGGTTACGCAGTTGATCCTGAGACTGGAGAACGTTTGAACATCGCTTTTGCGGAGGATTCAAGATTTGCGGCAGACAACGGAGACGATATGTTATTTAACCCATCAGACAGGTTATACTCTGGAGATCCATCAATAGTGGACAACATTATTGCGGGTGGTAGACACTATGTTTACATTCTTAAGAACACTACTAAAGAACCTCATATCCGTAGTACACAAACTCAAATGCCAGCGTATGATTTTGGTGAGTATTGTGTAACAACTAGTAAGGTGGATAACATCTTTAGAGCGGTAGCTTGGGCAGGTATTCCATACGTAAACAATGTAGCAGATATGAAGAGCTACTCTCAAGGGTACATCCCAACAGAAACCAGAGTAGAGCTTAGAGTTGCACGTAAATTCCAGCCATATCCGAACAACGGATTAGAATTCGCAGATAGTACAACTAATAGTGTGAATGAAGACTGGAGTCCATTATACTATTTCAGTTCTGAAGGGCTTGAGCCATTGAAGGGACAAACAAAAGTGGTTCAGGATAACTTAGAGGATATCCTAGCGGTACCTAACCCTTACTACGGATACGCTAAAGATTACGAAAGTGGTCGTTTGGATAACAGAATTAAGTTTACCAACCTTCCAACAAGAGCTACAATTAAAATCTTCACTGTAAACGGTACATTGATTCGTCAGCTTGAAAAAGATGATACACAGAGTACCATAGTGGAGTGGGATCTTAAGAACAGCGCAAACATTCCAATTTCGAGTGGAACGTACATTATCCACATTGACATGCCAGGTGTTGGCGAGCGAATTATCAAGTGGTTTGGTGTAATGCGTAAAGTAGATTTACAAGATCTGTAGAAATAATATTTAGAAAGAAGCTATGAAAAAACTAAGCATATTTTCAGCGATTTTATTTTCAGCTCTTACGGCTTTTTCCGGGAATCCGGATAGAGCCGGGGAGGCTGGAGCTCCACAACTTCTAGTAAACCCATGGTCGCGTTCTATTGGTTTAATGGGAAGTAACGTAGCGAGTTCTTTTGGTTCTGAGGCAATTTTTACCAACGTTGCTGGTTTGGCCTTTATCAATAACACGGATATTCTTTTTTCTACTACCAACTATATGGGTGGTGCTGGAATTAGAAATGCAGCTTTAGGTTTTGGCCAAAAGCTTGGAGAGTCTTCTGTTATTGGTTTTAACGTGGTGTCTATGGATTTTGGTGATATCACTAGAACAACTACCGATCAACCTGATGGTGGTATTGGAACTTTCTCTCCAACCATGACTAACATTGGTATTTCTTATGCCAAAGCATTCTCTAACAGTATCTACGGGGGTATTACATTTAGATTCCACCAGGAATCTATTGCGAACACCCGTGGTTCTGGGATGGCTTTTGACGCTGGTATACGTTACGTAACTGGAGATAGAGACAATGTTAGAATTGGTATCTCTCTTAAAAATGTTGGACCATCATACGCATACGAAGGGGACGGTTTAGCTGTACAAGCAGAAGACGGTTCGGAAAACCAAAGATCTTTCTTTGAAAGAACAGCAGGAGCTGAATTACCAGCATCTATTAACCTTGGTTTTGCTTACGATTTCTTGTTAGCAGAAAACCACGAGTTAACTTTCAATGGATCTTTCCTTTCTAACTCTTTTATTAGAGACGAAATCCTTACAGGTCTTGAGTATAACTTTAACGACAGATTTAACTTAAGAGCTGGTTATAGCCTTGAGCGTAAGTCTCAAGAAAACAAGAGCAACTTAAGAGCACATACTGGTTTGGCAGTAGGAGCATCTATAAAAATTCCTATGAATAGCAATGGAAGCTTCCTTTCAATCGATTATGGTTACCAGCCATCCAATCCGTTTGATGGAATAAATTCTATTGGATTGAACTTATCTCTGTAAGACCTTTTAATTTTTATATTTGCAGTTCAAAAGAGCCCCTTTTAGGGGTTCTTTTGCATTTATATAAGTTAGTTAACACATGTCACAAGTAACATATTATACAGAAGCCGGATTAAAGAAGTTGCAAGATGAGCTTCACCAATTAGAGGCTATCGAGCGTCCGAAGATTTCAGCACAAATTGCTGAAGCAAGAGATAAAGGAGATTTATCTGAGAACGCAGAATACGATGCGGCTAAAGAAGCTCAAGGATTGCTAGAATTAAAAATCTCTAAGCTTAAGGATCTAATTGCCAATGCAAGGGTAATTGATGAAAGCCAAGTTGATAATTCCAAGGTGTTCATCCTATCAAAGGTTACCATTAAGAACCTTAAAAATGATATGAAAATCACTTATACCTTGGTTGCCGAAAGTGAGGCAAACCTAAAAGAGGGAAAGATTTCTATCGACTCGCCGATCGGAAAAGGGTTATTAGGGAAAGCTGTTGGAGCTAAAGTTGAAATTAAAACACCAGGTGGCGTTATCCCATTCGAAATATTAGAGATAGCCAGATAAGATTAATTCAAATAAAAAACCCCGTTTCGGAATTTCCGGAACGGGGTTTTTTGATTATGAATATTTGCTATTGAAGATTTTTTAAAGCTTGAATTACCGATTCCTCATCAGCCTCTTGCATTTCCACATTATCTATATGATTTGCGCGCGTTGTTGTAGAATATGAGGCAAAGTATAGGTCTATGCCTTGAAATGCCACTACGGCCACGTAAATGGGTTCTCCGATGGGAATAGATCTCAACTCAAATTGATCTCCATTTCTATAGGCTCGCATTACCCCTCTAAAATTTTTAAATACCACATAAACTGCCATGTCATCTAATAGCTGGATGTCTTCTTGCTGAAAACGCAAGGTGTATACGGTACGAGGGGCGTTTAAGTTGTAAAATTTATCACAGTTCATCCACCCCAGGGTATCGTTTAGGGTAGGAGAATAGGCCCAATAATTTCTAGATGAGATGGTGCTATCAGGATTGGTTACCGTGTCATTTGCAAACAAGAAACGCATTGACTCGGGAGGAACTGTTTCATTTTGCCATGTAAATTGTCCATTAGGCGTTTCGCTTGGGAGAAATACTTCCATTTCTGTATCCAGGTCCTGGGGAGATTCTACCTTTAAGGAAATCTCATAGTTTTCAAGCTTAAGGGTTTGACCGTCTTTTTTCACTTTAAAGTAATAAGCACCAGCAGATACAAGCGGCTCGTAATTGGCTACGGTTTGTTTATCCTCGAAAATGATTTCATCGTGAGTTAATGCCGCCTTATAATGGAACTCTATATTTCCGGTAATTCGGTTACCCCAAAGATCCTTAATGCTCTCTTTTAAGTTAAATCGAATCTGGTTTCCGTCGGGGAATACAATAATGGTATCTCTTTCTTGAGATTCTTTGATTTCGAACTTAATGGTATCTAGTGGTTGTTTTCGCTGAGAAAGAAATTGTTCTGATTTATAGGTAGAGGAGGTAGGTTGATATTCCCCGTCAACATTTAGTTTTTTACAGGAACTAATGCTAAGCAAAACAAAAACTGTAAATATTAAGCTTGAAACTAATTTCATAGGTTGGGATTGTAGGTATTTACGATTAAGACGTAGTAAAGTTACAAGGGTTATTCAACCCACAATATTTTTCCTTTTTTCCCTGCTGCAATACAAAATTGGTTGTTGCAGGTAATAGCGTTAAGGCCCTCCGTGTCTTTTATTAGGACAAACTTTCGGTAGCGAGGTAAGGCATACTGTAGTCCCAAGTCTCCGGCAGAGAAAAGGTATTTGTCTCCTAAAAACGCCATGGAGGAAATGTATCCTACCGGACCTTTTGGTAGGCTAAACCATTGGGTGCCGAGATTATCGCTGAATAACATATTTCTTTCCGAGTTGGAAATATCGTTATAACATCCTCCTCCTAACATAAGGTCGTCACCCTTTCTTACAAGGGAAAAGGCTCCACAAGCTTCGCCAGCGTTTAGCGCCAAATGTTCTTTTTTCCACTTACCCTCGGTGGGGATGCCCGCATGAATAAAAGCTCCCGAAGCACCACCAGTTACAAAAATCAACCCGTTTTTAATTTGAATTGCACTTTGATTAGATGCAGCAAAGGCGTACTCATTTTCTCCCGCTTCAGGAAGTAAACTGTCTGGAATGGCGGTCCAGGAGTTACCAAAATCCTTGCTTTGGTATATCTTAAATCTGCCGTTCATGGGATCGGCAAGTATGTATCCCAAGCCCGCACTATCCATAACCAAAGCGTCAAAAAATGCGGTGCTATCCTCAAATACCTTGTTCCACGTTTTTCCCTTGTCACTTGTTTTAAATACAGCGGCGGGTTCGGTTGCAGAACAAGCTATGGCGGTTGAATTATCCAGCGCCTTTATGCATCTTATTTCTGCTTCGGGATGAATTATACTTTTGGACCATTCTGCCCCTTTTTGCGATTTGTATAGTATCGTCCCCTTGCTGCCTGAAAGCCAAATTTCTCCCTCCTCACTAATGGATATCCCTCTAAAGCTAATATCATCTGGTATAGATATGTTTTGAACCATAGGTTCTCCTTTTCCACAGCCAATTATGGTGCCAATAAGTAGGATTAAAATAGCAAGGGAGGGAATTGAAATATTCTTTTTTAAAAACATATATGTAGCTGCAAAGTTTAAATATTAGCTCTTTTAGCCTTTAAACAAATTTTATTAATAATCTGTTTTACCGATTAATACTCCATTTCATCGGAATTTTAATCTCCCAACTCGTTTATTTATCAAATTTATATTACCCAACTAATTAATTGCAGGGTGCAAACCGTTGGAATTAAATTAAAAAGAGTTTCTTAGCAATGTCAGGGCAAATTAACGTTAAAGAAAAAACAAATTCCTTCATTAGATCATTAGATTACGCCGGAATGACAAAATTGGACCGAATCTTACTAGTGGATGACTCCCGTGCAGACAATTTCCTGCATAAAACCATCCTTACCAAAGCACAGATATGTGAACAGGTTGACATCGCGATGGGAGGCCAGGAGGCCTTGGATTACTTAAGTACTCCTGTTAATGGTGTTTATCCACAGCCTCAGATTATATTTTTAGACATCAATATGCCAGGTATGAACGGATGGGAATTTTTGGAGCACTACGAACAGTTACCACCGGAACAAAAGGGTGAGCAAATTGTGGTGATGCTAACCACATCTCTAAACCCAGATGACAGACAGCGTGCCGAGCAGATTGAAAGTATTTCTTATTTTGAGAATAAGCCGCTACTAGAGCAAAAGATACACAGTATCGTGGCTCAGTTTTTTGGAGCTTAGGAAAGAATAAGACCAACTGGGCAGTGGTCCGACCCCATGATCTGGTCCATGATAAATGCATCGGAAATTTGAGGTTTTAGTTTTTCCGAAACCAAGAAATAGTCAATTCTCCAGCCTACATTCCTTTGTCTTGCACCTCCGCGGAAGCTCCACCAAGTGTATTGCACTTTATCTGGATGTAAGTGGCGGAAACTATCCACAAAGCCTCCATTAACGAAATTATCAATCCCGTTTATTTCTTCCTGCGTAAATCCAGCAGATTTACCATAGTTCTCCTTAGGGCGAGCCAAGTCTATGTCTTTATGCGCCACATTAAGGTCGCCACAGAGTACTACTGGTTTCTTTGTTTCCAACTCCTTAAGATGCTTTAATAAGTAGGCATCCCACTCCTGACGGTAATCCAATCGCTCTAAGGCAGATTTTGAATTAGGAACATAAGTATTCACCAGAATAAAGTTCTCAAACTCGGCGTGTACCACTCTACCTTCACCATCGTGTTCTTCGTGGTCCAAATCCTTCCAAAATTTACTGTTTAGCGACTTTCTAATCGCCACAGCAGTACCTGAATATCCCTTTTTATCTGCACCATTTGCAAATACTTCGTATCCATCTAACTCAGCCAAGGCCTCCTGCACTTGCTCCGGAGTGGCTTTGGTTTCTTGAAACGCATATACATCTGCGTCCATATCCTTTAAATCCGCAATGGCTCCTTTTTTTACAGCAGCCCTTATTCCATTTACGTTCCAAGAGATTAATTTCATGTTAGTTGGTTTTGATATTCTTAATTGCGTTGATAATTTCCTTGGTGTGTGCTCTGCGATTATAATTGAAATTGAAGTGGCGAAATACTAATTCTCCGCTCTGATCAAAAACAAAGGTGGCAGGAACGGGTAACAAGGCATTTTCCATCCCGTTAAACTCTGCAATATCAGTATTCAAAAACATCTTAATTTTTTGGTCGTATTTCTCCGAGACCTTGAAGTCTACATCAAAAGCTTTCATTATTTGCGCATTTTCATCATTTAGAAAAATGATGTTGCCTTTGGCTTTATTGGCAGCAGTTTCGTTAGCCACTTTGTTTTGAGGTGAAATAGCATAAACTTTGGCACCAAGTGATGTGATTTGTTGTAGGGAATCGTTGAGGTTACTTAGATATTTACTGCAAACTGGGCACCAATTACCTCTAAAAAACAGAATTACGGCGGGTCCTTCTTTTATTAAATCTTCAGAATTAATTTCCGTTCCACTAGATGTGCTTGTGGTAAATTCTGGTAGGTCACTTCCTAGTTTTAATCCTTTTGGAAGTTTATAATCATCGTCCATGCCGTATTTAGCAGGGTCTTCTTTTTTGGATTTTTTTTGGGCTTGTACACTGCCTCCAATTATAAGTGAGGCTATTAAAAGTAGGGGGAATAAGATTCTTTGCATGCTTTATTATTGAGCTACGAATTTAACGAGCCTTGGGCAGATAGGATGTAAAAGAATCATAATCTATTGATCCCATTCTGATCTGAAGCCCATTATGGTATCGTTTATCCAATTTTGGGTTTGAGCGCGCAATTGCTCCCCATCTTGGTTAACCATGGGATCTGAAAACTTAATTTTAACCGGGATGGATTTCTGGCTGAAAATCTCAAAAAAGTGGGGCAGGAATAAATCGTCATCCACCCAGGCAATTTTCGGGTTCTCATATTCAATTGCCAGCCCATAAATCGGCAATTTTGCCTTTGCTACCGTGTGAAACATACCTGGTTTAAAGGGAAGTGTTTCCGGTCCGCGAATGGTGGTTCCTTCTGGAAAAATAATAACTGATTTTCCCTCAGCTAACCGCTTTTTAAGCTGCGCTCTGGTTTCTGCTCTACTCTCTTTACTCGATCGGTTTACCCAAACTGTACTAAGACCATTTCCTCCCCAGCCAATAATGGGCCAGTTTTTTACCGATGCCTTGGCGACAAAAACAGCTGGAATTTTCGAAGAAATTAAAAGGATGTCTACATACGATCTGTGGTTTGCCATAATTACTCCGGGACTTTTGGGTACTTTCCCCTCGGTAAGTACTTTAATCCCCAGTCCCCATTTCATTAGGTTTTTCCAGAGATTGAAAATGCCAAATAGCCATTTAAATGGTGCTCCCAGTATTTTTAGGAGGAGCAGGAGGATGGAGATAACTAAAGAAACGGTTACGAAAAAGAAGAATCTAAAAAGTAGTCTTAGCCAACGCATGTTTCAAAAATATGTTTAATTGCCACTTTCCTAAAAAGGAAGGGTTTTATTTGTAAAAATTCTATTCGGCTTGCAATCTAAATTTTGCTTTCTATCCAGAACAGAAATCGATGAGGATCGATGGAATGAAAAGGTGAAATCACTACCCGGTGGTAAAATCTATTGGCAAACTTGGTACCTCGATGCCGTTACCGATTCTCGTTGGGATGCCTTAATAGGCGAGAATTACAAATGGATTTGGCCCCTTCCATATAATCGTAAACTCTTTGGTTTAAAACAGGTGTATCAACCAGTTTTGAGTCAGCAATTAGGTCCCCTCGGTAAAATAGATGGGGTACTATATCATAGGGTTTTAAGCTTTCTTAAAAGGAAATATGTAAGGTTTTATCAGCAAGGTCCATTTCTCGATGTTGATATTGCAGGAATGCCCCACCGTATTAATATGGAGTTGCATTTGAATCGTCCCTACCAAGAAATTTACAGAGATTTTGGACGGGGACTTAAGCAAAACCTAAAAAGGACGATTCCGCTTAATTTAAAAGTAAGGGCTACCGAAAACCTTGTGGGTTTAATGGATCTCACCCAAAAAGAATTAGCCCAAAAAACGAATTTGAAATCGAGTGATTTTGCTCGAATTCGAACCGTGCTCGAAAAAGGGCTAGAGAATGATTCAGGGATAATTTACGAGGTGTTAAATGCTGAAAATGAGCTTTTAAATATTTCGTATTTCTTTATTGACGACAGATACATTTATAATGTTTATGGGGCTTCTACCGAGATTGGTCCAGAACATTATGCAATGCCTTTTTTACTTAATTACCTCGTTAACAAGCATTCTGAAACCCTAATGATTTTAGATTTTGAAGGATCGGATATCCCAGGAGTACAAAAATTCTTTCGCTCTTTTGGTCCCGATGTAATTTGGTATTACCAACTAAAATTTGGGCTATTTTAATTTTCAACTGAGTTTGGCATTAAATTGGTGGGACAAATGCAAACTCAAATCGTATGAAAAAGTTATTACTGGGGCTCATTGCTGTATGCTTCTTTGGTGTAGATGCTATGGCCCAAGAATTTAAGGTGGTTACCGTTGTAGAATCTATTGTTCCAATGGGGCTAGGTAGATCCAGAATCATTGAAGCGGCGGAAGATGTGGATTCAGAGGCTGCAACTACAGAAAGGACCGAAGGCCAGGATAGCAAACAAGGAAAAGTGCGTAGAAAGGATCTTAAAATTGATGATTTAAAAGAAACCAAGCTGCTTAACTTCTACTCTGGAGTGGGTATAAACTTCCAAAATATTGCTTCTAATGATGCTCTTATCGGAGACCGCATTTCTAGCCTTGCACAACAGGGTTGGAAATTAGTTTTTGTAACCAGTGGTGTGGAAAGCGATGCTGGAGATAAAGATGGAAAAGGGATTTATATAACCCGATTTATCTTCCAAAAAGACTAACGAAAAAAGGCTGACTCAACGAGTCAGCCTTTTTCCTTTTCATTGCAAATAATTACATATTACGTCTGTACTGACCACCCACATCGAATAGGGCATCAGTAATTTGACCTAAAGAACAAACTTTGGTAACATCCATTAGTCGTTCGAACATATTCTCGTTCTGTATAGCCGCATCTTGAAGCTCTTTAATTGCCTCTTTCGCTTTAGCTTCATTCCTTTTGTGAAGGCTTTGTAAGGTATTAATCTGGAATTCTTTTTCTTCTGTAGTTGCTCTAATTACCTCCTTCGGTAGTACCGTAGGCGAACCTTTAGAACTTAGGAAAGTGTTCACCCCAATAATCGGGAATTCTCCAGTGTGCTTAAGTGTTTCGTAGTATAGCGACTCCTCTTGAATCTTGTTTCGTTGGTACATGGTTTCCATTGCACCCAATACACCTCCACGTTCGGTAATTCTGTCGAATTCAGCCATTACCGCTTCTTCAACCAAGTCGGTTAATTCTTCGATAATAAAGGCACCTTGAATTGGATTCTGGTTTTTCGCTAATCCAAGCTCTTTATTAATGATTAACTGAATAGCCATAGCTCTACGAACCGATTCTTCGGTAGGTGTAGTAATGGCTTCATCATAAGCATTGGTATGTAGTGAGTTACAGTTATCGTAAATCGCGTAAAGCGCCTGAAGCGTGGTTCTAATATCGTTAAAGTCAATCTCCTGAGCATGCAGCGACCTTCCACTCGTTTGGATGTGGTACTTAAGCATTTGAGCACGTGCGTTAGCACCGTATTTTTGCTTTAAAGCCTTAGACCAAATTCTACGGGCAACACGTCCAATTACCGCATACTCCGGGTCTATTCCATTAGAGAAGAAGAAAGAAAGGTTGGGACCAAACTTATTGATATCCATACCTCTACTTAAGTAATACTCAACGTAGGTAAACCCGTTAGCCAGGGTAAAGGCAAGCTGAGTAATCGGGTTGGCACCAGCTTCGGCAATGTGATATCCAGAAATAGAAACAGAGTAAAAGTTTCTTACATTTTTTTCAATGAAATATTGCTGAACATCTCCCATTAAACGAAGGGCAAATTCTGTAGAGAAAATACAGGTGTTTTGAGCCTGATCTTCTTTTAGAATGTCTGCCTGAACAGTACCTCTTACTTGAGAAAGTGTTTCGGTTTTAATTTTTTGGTAAACATCTGTAGGAAGCACTTGGTCTCCAGTGGTTCCTAGTAACATAAGACCCAATCCGTCATTTCCTTCAGGAAGGTCGCCATTGTACCTTGGTTGTTCTTCACCTTTTTCTGCAAAGATCTTTTTCAGCTTAGTCTGCACTTCTTGCTCCAAACCATTTTCCTTAATGTATTTTTCACATTGTTGGTCTATGGCGGCATTCATGAAAAACCCAAGAAGCATAGGAGCTGGCCCGTTGATGGTCATCGATACCGAAGTTGTTGGAGCGCATAAATCGAATCCAGAGTACAGTTTCTTGGCATCATCAAGACAGCAAATAGATACTCCCGAGTTTCCAACCTTTCCGTAGATATCTGGTCGGTAATCCGGGTCGTTTCCATAAAGGGTAACCGAATCAAATGCCGTAGATAAACGAGCTGCTGGCATTCCTTTCGATACGTAGTGGAATCTTCTGTTGGTTCTTTCCGGTCCACCTTCCCCAGCAAACATTCTTGTAGGATCCTCGTTTTCCCTTTTAAAAGGATAAATTCCAGCCGTGTATGGGAATTCACCCGGTACATTTTCTTGAAGAACCCATTGTAAAACATCTCCCCATGCTTTGTATTTAGGAAGAGAAACTTTTGGAATCTGACTATGAGAAAGGGATTCCGTATGGGTTTTAATTCTAATTTCTTTATCTCTAACCTTAAAGATGTATTCGTCTGCCTTGTATCTCGCCTTCTTACTATCCCAATCCTGAAGGATTTTAAAGTTGTGTGGATCTAGATCTAACTTAATGCGATCGAACTCTGCAATCAATGTTTTAACGATGTCGCTGTTATCTCCGGTGTAGTTCTCAGGAGATTCTTCCAGCTGATTAGGACCACCAAAATTGATAACGCTAGCATTTAGGGCATATAACTTATCAGCCACTTCAGCTTGCTTAACCACCCATTGATTGTAAGAACGAACCGTTTCGGTTATTTCGGTTAGATATCTTGTACGCTGAGGAGGAATGATAAATACCTTCTCAGACATTTCATCGGTTATTTCATAGCTGGATTTGAGGTTGGCTCCTGTTTTTTCAACCAAAACATCCATGATAGCCTTGTACAAGCTGTTGGTACCTGGATCGTTAAATTGAGAAGCAATGGTTCCAAACACCGGCATATCATCTGGGTTTTTATCCCAAAGTTGATGGTTGCGCTGGTATTGCTTTTTCACATCTCTCAAGGCATCTAGAGCTCCTCGTTTGTCGAACTTGTTAAGCGCAATAATATCCGCAAAGTCCAACATGTCAATTTTCTCCAACTGCGTTGCCGCTCCATATTCTGGAGTCATAACATAAAGAGAAACGTCGGAGTGATCTAGGATTTCGGTGTCACTCTGGCCAATTCCAGAGGTTTCCAATATAATTAGGTCGTATTTCGCAGCCTTTAGAATGGAGATTGCCTCTTTTACATGCTTAGAAAGGGCAAGATTACTTTGACGTGTTGCCAATGAACGCATGTAAACACGAGAATTTCGAATGGAGTTCATTCTAATTCTATCTCCCAATAGGGCACCACCAGTTTTTCTTTTCGAAGGGTCTACAGATACAACCCCAATTGTTTTATCTGGAAAATCAACCAAAAAGCGTCTAACTAGCTCATCAACCATAGAAGATTTACCAGCTCCTCCGGTTCCGGTTATGCCCAATATTGGAGTTGCGGTATTTTCAGCTTCCTTATGAACTGTGTCTAGGTCTTTTGCTGCCCCTTCTGGGTTGTTTTCTGCAGCAGAGATCAGTCGGGCGATATCCAAAGGGTCTTTTCCAGATAAACGGGAAATTTCTCCATTTAAACTTTGACCTGTTGGAATATCGCATTGCTCCAACATATCGTTAATCATACCCTGTAACCCCATTTCTCTACCATCATCCGGATGGTAAATACGGGTAATTCCATACTCGTGAAGCTCTTTAATTTCCTCGGGTAGTATGGTTCCACCACCACCTCCAAAGATTTTAATATGTCCTGCGCCCTTTTCTTTAAGCAGGTCGAACATGTATTTAAAATATTCGGTATGCCCCCCTTGGTAGGAAGTCATGGCAATAGCTTGTGCATCTTCTTGAATTGCGCAGTTAACCACTTCTTCAACACTTCTATCGTGTCCAAGGTGAATAACTTCTGCTCCAGTACTCTGGATAATTCTGCGCATAATATTTATGGCAGCATCATGCCCATCAAAAAGGGAGGCAGCAGTTACAATTCTGATTTTATTTTTTGGTTTATAAGGAGCTACAGTTTCCATAGTCTGATTTTTCGACTCGCAAATATAAGGCTTGCAAGGGATTTAATTGCTTTGTTTGATGAGCGGCGATATAGTCTCGCTACTCGCCAGAAAAACAAGGAGATATGAGAAGAATCAGGAATAAAACATGACTGTAGTCAGCTAAGGCAACGCAATAAACTTAGTGTTTTTTCGTGTTTAATCCGATTATGTTAACCGCTTATCGAAAATAATTGATAATCAGCTATTTGTATTTGTTTTTCAACGTATTTTTGTAGGGCCTGAAAAGGAATAAAAAAGGAATAAAATTAAGCACCATCAACAAACAATTAACCACAATTACCTTAATGAAGCTAGCAACTGTTTTGGCTTTCTTTATCGGAAGTCTTTTAGTTTCCCCAACCATCATCGCCTCCAATCCAACCGAATTAGCACACCGCGCATACAACGCAATTGAGTGGACTAACTCTAGACCTAAAATTGAGGTTTTCGAATTAGCGATTCAAGGGTTTAGAAACTTACAGTTTAGCGGGGAAATTAGTGAGCAAAAGAGCTTGATTACTATTGTGGACTTTTCTCTTCCTTCGTCTGAAGAAAGAATGTGGATTATCGATTTAAAGACTAAAAAGGTGCTTTTCCAATCTCTTGTGGCCCACGGAAGAAACTCTGGTAATTTATATGCCAAGTCATTTTCAAATACTCCAGAGAGTTATCAAAGTAGCATCGGATTTTATAGAACGGCTAAAACGTATCATGGTAAGCATGGTTTGTCTCTACGTTTAGATGGACTTGAAGAGGGGTGGAACAACAATGCAAGAGATAGAGCCATTGTGTTACATGGTGCAAAGTATGTAAGCAAGGATTTTGTAAACCAACATGGAAGATTAGGTCGCAGCCATGGCTGTCCTGCGGTACCTGTCGCAAATCATAAGGCAATCATCAATACAATAAAGGAGCGTACTTGCTTTTTTATATATTATCCAGATGAAAGCTATCTGAATGAATCTAAAATTTTACAGCCAAACACCTAGTAAACTTTCTTTTTTAATTGCTCTTATATTTTGGGCTGGCACCGCGTTAGGATCTGACCAAAATGTTCCCGAGCGAATAAAGGCCATTATTGGCGCCTCTAAATCTGGTTCTTTCTCGGTTTATGGAGAGCCAGTTTATTGTGCCGAAGCCGTTAGAGAGGTGTATTCTAATGCACCATATCCCATTTGGAATCAACGCCGTGCCGAAGAATTTCTATCTTATGTTGCGCTTTCGCACTTAGATGGGTTAATTCCAACTGACTATCATCTAAACTCACTCACCAAGGCCATAAATCCTTGGCCGTATGAAGAAGAAAGATTGGCAAGAATAGAAATTGCCCTCACCGATGCATTTTTACTTTTTACTTCTCACTTGCTTCATGGAAAACTAAACCCCGAAACACTACACCCCATTTGGGATATTTCATTGGCCGATGGTAATCCAAAGGCCTTACTGGATTATTATCGTAGTGGAGCCCCATTTGAGGAAATTTTGAGGGCCGCTACACCAAAAAAGGCTGAGTATAGATTCCTTAAAATGGAGTTATACTATTGGAGTCAACTTCAAGATCAGGCCTGGGAAATTATATCCATTCCAGAAAGTTTTAAACCTGGAGCCAGCCACAATCAAATTATAAAAATCCGTAGGCGTGTTGCCATCATTTCCGGTTTGCCAATTGCCGAATTTACTTTAGGAGCAAATCATAGTTTTTATGATTCCACATTGGTAAATGGGGTGCGTAAAATACAGGAGTTGCACGGGCTAAACCCCGATGGAGTTATAGGTCCTAAAACGATGAGAGCCCTTAACCTTACCCCTGCAGAAAGGGTTAAGATGATAAAAATTAACCTTGAAAGATGGAGGTGGTTGGAGCGTAATCTGGGGGACTACTACATCCACGTAAATATTGCTGCCTACCGCTTAGATTTAATAGATGGGGGTAATAAAATTTCCACCCACAGGGTTATTGCCGGAAAGCCAGCTAGGCAAACCCCTGTATTTAGTTCTACCATGCAATATTTGGTGATAAACCCCACATGGACTGTACCCCCAACCATTTTGAGTAAGGATGTGATACCTGGAATTAAAAAAGACCCCAATTATCTTAGTAAGAAAGGAATTGAGCTGTATAATTCTCGGGGAGAGCGGGTGCTACCAGAATTTGTAGACTGGACTTCTCCAGAAGCAAAAAGATTAATATATCGCCAGCCTGCTGGACCTGATAATGCCCTTGGCGATGTTAAGTTTATGTTCCCGAATAAGTACAGCATTTATCTCCACGATACCCCATCTAGATCGCTCTTTACGCAAGAAGATAGGGCTCTTAGTTCAGGGTGTATTCGGGTGCAATACCCCTTGAAATTAGCGGAGATTCTTCTGGATTCTGAGAATTATTCGCTCCCTCGCTTGCAGGAAATGGTTTCGGAAAGAATTACAAGGACCATCCGATTAGATAGAAAACCCAAAGTGCATCTTACTTATCTCACGGTAGAAGGAAAATCGGACACCGAGGTATACTTTTTGAATGACGTTTATGAAAGGGATGCCGCCGTTTGGAGGGGGCTTCAGTCTACCCCGCCGCTATTGTAAAAAGGAATTAGTCTCAATGGTATAAACCAAGTACTTTTGCCCAATGCAATTAACGAGCCCGCAAAAGGGTCTGGTTTTTATGTTGATTTCTACCACGATGTTTGCCTTGGTAAATACTTTCGTGAAATTTCTGAATCACATACCGGCTCACGAACTAATATTTTTTCGATCTATAATTTCCCTTACGCTTTGCATTATTACCATTAAAAAAATGGGTTTGTCCATTTGGGGAAATAACAGAAAGTGGTTGGTAATTCGTGGATTCGCAGGGGTTACCGCACTTACCCTTTTCTTTATAACGCTGCAGAATATTTCCTTAGCCAATGCTGTCTCGATTCAGTATTTAAGTCCCTTATTTACCGCAATACTTGCCATTTTTCTACTCAAAGAGAAAGTAAAGCCTGCCCAGTGGGTGTATTTCGCTATGGCCATTTTGGGTGTTGTTATTATAAAAGGATTCGATAAAAATCTAAGTTGGTTTTATCTGGGCTTGGGAGTTTTGTCCTCCATCTTTGCCGGCTTGGCCTATAACGCAGTACGAAAATGTAAAGACACCGATAAACCCGTTCAGGTAGTATTGTATTTCCCTCTTATAGCAACTCCTATTATGGCTGTTTGGTGCCTTTTCGACTGGGTACAGCCACATGGGTGGGATTGGCTTTTTTTGCTAATTATTGGTGCCGGAACCCAGGTGGCGCAAATCTATATGACCAAGGCCTTGCATAGCGATGAAACCAGCAAAGTAACTCCGGTAAAATATATTGGTGCCATTTACGCCATTTTGATAGGTTATTTTGTTTTCGATGAGCGCTTATTGTTACTTAATATCGTGGGTATTTTTATCATTGTGGCGGCGGTTCTACTTAATAGTGGAGTTCATAAAATAAGGAGAAGAGTTAACTGATGTTTTTTGTAATAAGTAAGATCCTGCATTTTCTCGTTAAGCCTATATTATGGGTGTTTTTTGGAGGGTTATTTGGCGCTTGGAAAAAGAGAAATTCCAGAAAGTTCTGGCTGGGTTTTGTAATCATTTCCTACTTGTTTTCGAACCAGTTTTTGGTGGATTTTATTTTTCGTTCCTATGAGCCCGATCCAATAAAATACCACGAGATTCCTGCAGATGTTGAAGGGCTGATTTTGCTAGGGGGATTTTCATCGTATTTCCCCGATGCAGAAAGGCCAATATTCCGATCGTCTTCTGATAGGATAATGCAAAGCATTTTAATTTCAAGAGATAGAGGTTTAAAGCCGGTAATTATAACGGGAGGCTCTGGGAATATCTATAAGCCAAAAGAGAAGGAAGCTATTTTTATGGAGGCCTTTCTAGGTCAGGCTAAATTGGATACGGGTCAGTTTATATACGAGCCTGAATCAAGGAATACCTACCAGAATGCGGTAAATACTAAAAGAATTATTCAAGAAAATAATTGGGAAGGTAAAAAGTGGTTGTTGGTTACTTCTGCTTTTCACATGCCCAGGTCTTTGGCCTGTTTTAACAAAGAGAATATTTCGGTTTTCCCTTTTCCAGTAGACCATAAAGCGGGGCCCCCCAAACCCGATTTTGAATACATTTTATTTCCCTCTGTCGATGCTTTTCACAAATGGGAAACCCTTTTTCATGAATGGATAGGTTACACGGCTTACAAGCTAACAGGAAAAGCTTAACCCAACCGGTTGGGGTTGTTCTTTAAAAATGCACCCCAATTATTTTTCTTGTTTCCAGCTGGAATTTTGTTTTGCAGTGCATGGTGATGGCAAAGTGCAGCGGCCAACCCGTCGGTGGCATCCAGGTGTTGAGGTAATTCTTTTAGTCCAAAAATGTGCTTCAACATCCCAGCAACTTGTTCCTTAGATGCGGTTCCCGATCCTGTAATCGCAAGTTTAATCTGTTTGGGTGCGTACTCACTAATAGGAATTTCCCTTACCAATCCTGCTGCCATTGCTACTCCTTGGGCTCTCCCCAGTTTAAGCATAGACTGAACATTCTTACCGAAAAAGGGAGCTTCAATAGCTAGATGATCTGGGGTGTAACTGTTAATTAGGCCCGTTACTCGCTCAAAGATGGTTTTTAACTTCAACTCATGACTCTTGTATTTCGTCAGGTTGATAACACCGTAATTCACTAATTGTATCTTTGAGCCTCTTACGCTAATTACACCGTAACCCATAATTGTGGTTCCGGGGTCTATACCTAGAATTATTTGTTCAGAATTGGATTGCGCCATATAACTCACTACAAATCTACTAAGCCTTTGCTTAGAATTTTTCAATGGATAGCATTTCCATTAACAATTTGCTGCTTATTCTATTTTATCGGCTGGTCAAGATTAGAGCATGAATATTACGCATTGGATAAATTTTCCTGGTCCTTATTGGGGGTGTTGCTTTTGCTATTGCCTTTTAATCTTGGATTGGAAATTAATAAGGTGCTCAACTGTCTGAAATTTGCAAAGGTTGATTTGGATTCTAAGGCAGTGCAATTGGGAATAAGCAGAGGCTTGGCATTACGTTTTGGCCTACCGAATAAAATGGGACTTGCAGCCTCGGTATTGTGGGCTGCAGGAAGAAAGCAAAGTGTGAGTCTAATCTTGCCATTGGCGCTAAATAATATTTCTCAGATGTTTATGACCTTGTTGTTCGGGGCGGTCTCTTTAGTTATTTATTGGAAGGATATCTCTTTGGGAAACTGGAAATGGAATGGGCTTGCTTTTGGGATGATTATCGGAGCTTTGGTTTTGATATGGATGGCAAAAAGAAAATGGGAAATTTTCAATCAACCCATCAATGCTAGCCTTGTAATTCTTCTCGGAAGAGACTCCTTATTGCGATATGCCATTTTCACCTTTCAATTTGCGTTTGCAGCACACTATTTTTGTCCAGAATTGTCCTTGGTAGATCATTTACAAATCATCCCTTTAGTTTTTCTGGTCTCTACCATTATTCCAATTGGATTTGCAGGAAATGTAGGAGTGCGAGAAGGCGTTGCTGTGGGCGTTTATGCCATGTTAGGTTTTGAAAATGAAGGACTAATCCTCGCGTCGTTAATAGTGTGGCTGGTGAATCTTCTTTTACCGGCGATTATGGGATTTTTGATATATTTATTGAACAAGTCAACTGTAAAGAAATAGCAATTTGATCCCTCTAACATTGGTTTTTCTAGGTACGGTGTTCTACATACTCTGGCTTATAAATATATCTGAAAAAGATAGTAATGCGCCAGCGGTCTACACTGGAATTCCTGTGCCAACAATAATCGTTGCCGTTCACAATCAGGAAAAGGAATTGGAAGACTTTATCAATTCTCTAAGCGCCTTTGTTGATACCGACGTTAAGGCCATTTTTGTTTTTAATGGTTGTACCGATAATTCCGAAGAAATTATTCGTCGTCTAATAGGGCAAAATAAATATATCAGCGGGCAATTTATTAGCATTCCAGAACCTGATAAGAAGAAAGCTATTGAGGCAGCTGTAGATCACTGCGGGACACCCTGGTTTTGGTTATTAGATTGTGATGTTAGGTTTTATCCAACTCAACGGCTTTATGAATGTTTAGAGCGGGTGCCAACCGCAGATCTTATCATTCCATCCTTAGGATTGAAAACTAAAAATACCGCCCTCTGGTTAAGACCCTTTTTAAATTTCGAATGGAGATTACTGCAACGAATTACCCTCAATGTAAAATCTAGAGATAAGGCGGTAATGTGCAATGGAGCTCATTTGTTGGTGAGTACTAGTGCATTTTTAGAGGTCAAACCATACCAGAATAACTATCAATTTAAAACGGGTGATGACATTTTTTTACTGGATGCCTTTCAAAAAGACGGAAGAAGCATAGTCACGCTAAAAGACCAATCCTGGTGTTATACACGCGGTGTTAAAAATTATAGTGAATTTTTAAAGCAGCGAATTCGCTGGGCATCTAAGAACTTCGAGTTTAAACAAAGCCATTTTAGAATGGCCAAAGTTGTGGTTGGCATAAGAATGATTATTCCTTTTTTGGCGCTAAGTCAGTTTTTATGGTTTTGCCCGAGTGGTTTCCTTTTTTGTCTCCTATTTATTGCAGTTACCGAAAGTAGGGTCAGAAGCTCCCATTTTCTACTTGATGTTTTTTGTTCTTTTGCAATGCCCGTCCTTTATTTGCCAGTAGTAATAGGGGCAACCTTTAAACGATTTAAAATTTAAGTAATTGCTGATTTCCAGATTCATAGCCAAACTCAAAAAGGACCCTGCGGGAATATTTGGAGCTAGCATACTTTTAATCGCAATAATTGTCTCTGTTCTGGGAGCTAACATCCGTCCGGATGCCACTACTCATTCGAATAATCAACATCCAGAAATTGCAAAAATACCACCTGGTTCTAAGGTTGATTTTTTAAGTTTTGAAAAAGGGGAGAAGGCGTCTTTTTTTCAAAGATTATTTTTTGGTGGAGATATAGGCGTTTCTGAAATTCCAGTAGATACTTTTTGGGTGCAAAAAGGAACGGTTTTTTACCGTCGATGCACCACCAACGGACCCTTAATAAAAGTAGAGGAAAGGGAAATTGAGCAGCCGGTAGAGCTTGTTCAGAGGACTTTTTGGCTGGGTACTGATAAACTTGGAAGAGATGTACTATCTCGCCTAATGTCTGGTACACTGGTTTCTCTTTCAGTAGGATTGATTTCCGTAGTAATTTCTCTCTTAATAGGTGTTTTCCTCGGGGGCTTGGCAGGATATTTTGGCGGCTGGCTTGATGCCGCTATTATGTGGGTGGTAAACGTGGTTTGGTCCATCCCCACGTTACTTATGGTTATGGCTATTACCCTAGCATTAGGAAAGGGTTTTGTACAAGTATTTATTGCGGTTGGTTTAACCATGTGGGTAGAGGTCGCCCGTGTTACGAGAGGGCGCTTTATGGAAATAAAGCAATTAGATTACGTAATGGCCGCCCGATTATTTAATACCCCACCTTTAAAAATCATCTTTCGAGAAATGTTGCCCAATGCTGTGGGACCTTTGATTGTAATTGCAGCAGGAAATTTTTCTACAGCAATATTATTGGAGGCAGGATTGAGTTTCTTGGGTATCGGGGCTCAGGTGCCTATGGCATCTTGGGGGGGGATGATAAAAGATCACTTTTCTTATCTAACTACCGATGCGGCCTTTATACCTATAGTTCCAGGGGTAGCCATTATGCTTTTGGTGCTGTCTTTTATTTGGGTTGGGAATACACTTCGGGATACTACCGATGTTAAGGCCTAAAATAATAAGACTACCGTTCCGTAAACCACAAATCCAACCAAAAAATACTTAATTGTATACGGGAGTAATTTTCCAACCTTCACTCTGGTAATAGCTAAAAGAGGTAGGGCCCAAAAGGGTTGTAGCATGTTTGTTAGTTGATCGCCATAGGCCAATGCTAGAATCCCCTTTTCTACTGCAATTCCGAATTGTTGGCAGCTTTCAAGGATAATGGGACCTTGTATCATCCATTGTCCTCCGCCGCTTGGTACAAACAGGTTTACCAATCCAGCACTTAAAAAAGTAAAGAATGGGAGGCTGTTTTCAGTAGAAATTGAGGTGAAAAAGTTGGCAATAGAAAGTGCCATGCCGCTACTATTCATAAGCCCCATTATGGCAAAGTAAATGGGGAATTGAATGAGTATTCCGCTTGTACCTGATATGGCTTCGTTAAGGGCTTTGGAAAATCTACTTAAACTGCCGTGTGCAATAAAAGCCATGGCTAGCAAGCAGAAATTGATAAAGTTGGGATTGAGAAATTTTAAACCCGAGTACTGCTGGGCAATCATTTCCGCTGCTAAAATTAATAAGACTCCCAAAATCCAGGCGAAATAAGTACTGCCGTCTAATCCTTTTGAAGCTTTTTGCTCAATGACTTTTTCGTCTTTGAGGCTTTCTTTGGCTCCGCACCCTGGATTTCTTTTCCCGAGAAAATACCCTGTTAGTAAAACAGCGGAAAAAATAAGGCCGAAATTCAAAAGGTTTACACTGCTAAAGATGGTGGATGAAATGTCAATAAGAGCATCTGTGTCGTACAGATGGGGTGCTAGAGAATTCAGGTGACCAGCTTCCGCTACTTTTAACAAGCTAGATCCCGAAAGTCCACCATGCCAAACCAATAACCCGGTGTATCCAGAGGCGGCTATTAATCCAGGATTTCGGCTAATCCCCTTTCTAGCTAATTCGTCTATGAAGGATTTTGCAATAATGGCACCCATAACCAATCCGAAGCCCCAATTAATAAAGCCTGCTATCATCGCCGCGGCAGCGGTGATTACAACTGCTTGTTGGTTGTTTTTACCAAGCTGCGTTAATTTTTTGATTTGACCTTTACAAGGCTCGGAAAGTGCGATAATGTGCCCCAGAACCAACATCAAGCTCATTTGTACCAAGAAGGCCAGCGCACTTGAAGACCACATTCCCTCGTAGGCCCAGTTAAAAGTATTTTCTAAATGATTATGCCAGTCTGTTTCCGAAGGTTTGTATAAAAACAGGGCTGAAAGAAATACAAATAAGAAAAGTACCCAAGCGATGGCTAGGGGGGAAGGGATTTTGGATTTGGGGGTTTTCATGGATTAATTATTAAAAGCCAATAAGGTTTTCCAAGCTTCCTCTACTTTACCTTCTTCCAATTGTTTATGTGCTAATTTGTGAAGTGCTATTTCTAATTTTTCAGGTTCGTCCTCAAGCTCCACAAAAAGATCACTTAACTCAACCAATTTATAGTCGTTAACATCCGTCTCATCTGGAAGTTGCTCTACATTTCCCAGCATACCAAGATCGTTTCCAGTAAGGTGTTTGGATAACCTGATCTCTTCTGGAATAGCATCAACCCCAATACCAAGTGTGGTTAAAGGTTTGGGTACTTCGAAAAGAGCATCTCCAAAGCCTTTTGAGTACCAGTTCGCTCCCATTCTTCCAACCAAGCCAATTTTATGTTGGTCTATTTTGCCGTTTTCATCGAGAACGTCCTCATTAACATGCATTAAAACAACCTCAGCTAAAATTAAATTTCCCGCTCCTCCTTGGTTTCCAAGTTCTATTACCTCTTTAACCTTGCACTCGAACTGAACAGGGGACTCTTTTACCCTTTTAGATTTAATTTTCTCGCTATCGACAGGGGTTAATCCAGCTTTTACAAATTCGCTTACTCCTTCTGGATACTCAGTACTGGCAAGCGAAGTTTGTTGTACTATGTCATAATTAACCACATTTATACAGCACTCCATGGTTTTTTTTATGTTCTCATAGGTGTGTTTTGTGGTATTGTCTCTTCCTCTTCGTGCCGGTGAAAATATTAGCATGGGAGGATTAGCACTAAAAACATTAAAAAATGAGAATGGAGCTAGGTTTGGGTTTCCGTTTTCATCAACAGTACTTGCGAAAGCTATGGGCCTTGGGCCAACGCTTCCAAGAAGTAATCCATGTAGTTGAGGTACGGGTATATCTGATGGTATAATGGTTTTCATTCTATTTATTTTAAAGTGGCTAAAATACAAAGTGAATGGAAGCAAAAAATGTTTTTTGCTAACCCAGTAGGAGAAGTGGATATGGAAAAAGAAGTGATCTGAAAATTAAATTTTCCAAAAGGGTAGGAAAATAGAGAATTTTGGTTTTAGATTTGTGCTCTCATTAAAGCAATGAAAAACAACAGCAGAAATTATTGTATGTCTATGTGTCGCAAGTTTAAACCTAACGGTAAACTTGGAAATGGACTACTATGCTGAAATTTTAGATAGATTTTAACCAAACATAGAAAGCCTTTCCAAGTCCAATGGAAAGGCTTTTTTTATTAGGGGCCTTTCTGATCAGAAAGGCCCTTTTTATTTAACCAAAACAGAAAGTAAAATGCAAGCAGCAAAGAAACAAGATGCACAAGTTTACACCTTCACCGTGTTTCCAGAGTTTTTGAATTATGCCGGGACGCTTTTCGGAGGAAAACTTTTATCCGAAATGGATCTGGCCGCTAGTAATTGTGCTCGTCGTGCTTTGTATGGATCTGGATGTGATGGTTTAGTTACGGCCCACGTTGGGGAAGTGAACTTTTTAACGCCTGCCTACTTGGGAGATATCGTAGAGTTGCACACCGACGTGCTAGAATGGGGAAATACTTCGGTAAAGGTTGGTATAAAAGCTATTAAAGAGGAGGTTAACGGTCAGCGAAGGACCATTTGCGATGCATTTTTTGTTTTTGTGGCATTGCAGAAAGGAAAACCATTTAAGCACAAACTAAAACCAGTTGGGCCATGACGAAGGAGTTTATCTATTTCGCAGATTTATTTGGTGCCTACTTTTTTAGTATCAGTGGTGCGCTTATTGCTAGACGTTATGGTAAACTAGACGCCTTTGGTATAGGCTTTGTCGCGTTGCTTACTGCGGTGGGTGGTGGAACTGTGCGCGATTGGCTACTTAATGCGTACCCCATAGCGTGGATTCAACAAGATGGTTACCTAATTAGCATAGTACTAGGGGTTGTTACGGCCTTTGTTTTAACGAAATCCTTAAGCAAGCTAAACCGATTGATTAATGTGGTAGACACTCTGGGGGTTGCTTTTTTTGCAATGGCTGGATTGGAAAAGAGTTTGCATTTTGAAGCGGGACCAGTCGCAGCAATTTTTCTAGGGATGCTTTCGGGAACTTGTGGAGGTATTCTAAGAGACATCACATGTAACGAAATACCTAGGATTTTCAGATCAGAATGGTATGCTACTTTATTATTGGGAGGTGGATTAATTAAGGTGCTGCTGCAATTCGGATTAGAAGTAGATCCTTTTAAAGCGAGTATCGCGGGGTGCATCGTAATTATCCTGGCCAGATTGTATGTGTTGGGGCACTTTAGAAAGTTGAGGAAGCGAATAGGAATGAAAATCCAGAAATTTCGAAAAAAAATTGGGGCGTTAAGAGCATTAAATTACCAATGAATCGGGTTGTTGGTGGAGGATAGTATTTCTAAGCGAGAAAAAAGTGAAATAAAAATGATATTTCTCTTTTTCGTTTTTAGAAAATATCTATCTTTGCAGTCCGAAATTTTTCGGAATACGCGGATGTGGTGAAATTGGTAGACACGCTAGACTTAGGATCTAGTGCCGTGAGGTGTGTGGGTTCGAGTCCCTCCATCCGCACCAAAGAAAGTTTTAAAAAGGGCCTCGAGAATCGAGGCCTTTTTAGTTTTATATAAGTCCAAAGCAAGAACAGAGTATGAAGGTTGATTTGAATAAAATTGACGAGTTAAATGGAGAGTTAACCATTGAGCTAAAGCCAGAAGATTACAACAGTAACTTCGAAAACGCGGTTCAGCGTTATAGAAAGCAAGCCCAATTTCCTGGTTTTCGTCCTGGAAAGGTGCCTGCAAGCTTAATCAAAAAGAAGTATGGAAAGTCTCTTTTAGCCGAGGAGGTTAACAATGTAATCAACCAACAAATTAGCGGTTACATTAAAGAGAATAATCTTCCTGTTCTTGGACAACCGCTTCCAAAAGAAGGGGCCGAAGAAGGAGATTGGGAAAATCCAGCCGACTTTAAATTCGTTTTTGAATTAGGTCTTGCTCCAGAATTCGATGTAAAACTGTCGAAAAGAGAGAAGTACACCTGGTATACGATTAAGCCAGATGAAAAATTAATCAACCAACAAGTTGAAGATTACGCACGACGCTACGGTAAACTTAGCGAGCCAGAGCAATCTGAAGATAAAGATATGTTGGTGGTAGACCTTGTTGAGCTTTCTGAGGATGGAAGCATTCTAGAAGGTGGAATTCTAGCAAGTACTACAATAAGCCTAGAGCACCTTAAAAACGAAGGTGAAAAGAAAAAGTTGATCGGTCTTAAAGCTGATGATACCGTTGAAGTGGATCCAAAAAACCTAGCTGAAGACGACAACGATTTGATGCGCATGTTGGGAATTGAAGAAAACCAAATTCCTGCGCTTTCAAAGAAATTCCAACTTAAGGTTAAGGAAATCAGAAGAATGATGCCTGCTGAGTTGAATGAGGAATTGTTCTCTAAGATTTTTGGGGAAAACGTTAAGACTGAAGAGGAATTTAGAGCTGAAATCGAAAAGAGAATCGCTGCAGAATTAGAGCAAGAATCTAAGCGTTTGTTCAAAAAGCAAATGTCTGAGAAGATGCTTGACAAGCTTAAGCTAACGCTTCCAGATGATTTCTTAAAGCGTTGGATTAAAGTTTCTAACGAGAAACCAATTAGCGACGAGCAGCTTGAGAAAGATTATCCTCACTATGCCGATAACCTTAAATGGCAATTGGTAGAGAATAAGATCATTGAGGGTAACGATTTAAAAGTAGAGCACGAAGAGCTAGTTGAGCATACCAAACAAACGCTTGCTAAGCATTTTGCTATGTATGGCATTACTCAAAGCGACGAGGAGTTAACCAAAGCTGCGAGTAATGTGCTTAACGACCAAAAGGAAGCACGTCGTTTATACGATGAAATGTTTGAAGAGAAGATCGTAAACTTTGTTAAGGACAATACGAAGGTCGAAGAAAAGGAAGTAACATTTGACGAGTTTATCGAAATTGCGAAAGGGTAATTCGCCTATATTTCGACAACAATAACAGACTCAAATAGTTATTTTAATCATGGACGGAAAAGAATTTAGAAAATACGCAACTAAGCATAAAGGAATAAACGGAAACGCTTTAGATCAGTACATCGATGCATCTATGACTCCCTATATTATAGAGGAGCGACAACTAAATGTGGCGCAGATGGATGTTTTTTCGAGATTAATGATGGATAGAATCATTTTCCTCGGAACGGGTGTAAACGATCAAATGGCAAACGTTATCCAAGCGCAATTGCTGTTTTTAGAATCTGTCGATGCTAAAAAAGACATCCAAATTTACTTGAATTCACCAGGTGGTTCTGTTTATGCCGGTTTAGGCATCTACGACACCATGCAGTATATCACCCCAGATGTGGCTACCATATGTACGGGAATGGCGGCTTCTATGGGAGCTGTACTTCTATGTGCAGGTGAGAAAGGGAAGAGAACTGCCCTTAAGCATTCAAGAATTATGATTCACCAACCGATGAGCGGAACGCAAGGTCAGGTTTCTGATATGGAAATTGCGCTTAAAGAAACCGTAAAGGTTAGAGATGAGTTATATAATATACTTGCTAATCATACAGGTAAAACGTTTGAGCAAATTTCAAAAGACTCCGATCGCGATTTCTGGATGTCAAGTGAAGAAGCCAAGAAATACGGTATGATTGACGAGGTTTTGGTCAGGAACAAAAAATAAGCCGTAAATTTATACACTAACCAAAAAAGCTCTTGCGCCCAGAATATAAATTATGGCAAACAACGATCAAGAATTAAAATGCTCATTTTGTGGCACTCCAAAGTCACAAACTAAGCTATTGATTGCCGGTATCAACGGGCATATATGTGATAATTGTATCACGCAGGCAGCTCAAATTGTTAACGAAGAATTTGTAGAGGCTAACCGCAAGGAAATTTCCGACCAAATAAAACTTCGTAAACCAAAGGACATCAAAAGCTTTTTAGATCAGCACATTATCGGCCAAGAAAAAGCCAAACAAGTTCTTTCGGTTGCGGTATACAATCACTATAAAAGATTACTCCAAAAGTCAGATGCCAACGATATCGAGATAGAAAAATCTAATATTCTTTTGGTGGGGCAAACAGGTACGGGTAAAACCTTGCTTGCGAAAACCATTGCTAAATTATTGGATGTTCCTTTTTGTATTGCCGATGCTACTGTTTTAACGGAAGCTGGTTATGTTGGAGAAGATGTGGAAAGCATCTTAAGTAGATTGCTTCAAGCTGCCGATTACGATGTGGCTAAAGCGGAAAAAGGTATTGTATTTATTGACGAGATTGATAAAATTGCTCGTAAAGGAGATAATGCTTCCATTACCAGAGATGTTTCCGGTGAAGGTGTTCAGCAAGCTTTATTAAAACTCCTAGAAGGTGCAACGGTAAATGTACCACCACAAGGAGGAAGGAAACATCCCGAGCAGAAGATGATTTCGGTAAATACCAAAAACATCCTATTTGTAGCCGGTGGGGCATTTGCAGATATCGATAAGATTATCATGAAGAGGGTTAATAAAAACCCAATTGGTTATGCTAGTCATGATGATAGAGAAAACTTCGACGAAAACAATATCCTCCAATATATCTCCCCAACTGATCTCCGTACTTTTGGTTTGATTCCTGAATTAATCGGAAGATTCCCAGTGCTTTCGCATCTAAACCCACTTGATGAGGGTAGCTTGCTTAGAATTTTAACCGAGCCTAAAAATGCACTTATCCGTCAGTACGAAAAGATTTTCGAGATGGATAAAATTAAAATCAGTTTCGAGAAGAGTGTGCTAGACTACATTGTAGAAAAGGCAATAGAATTTGAGCTGGGAGCACGTGGATTAAGGTCTATCTGCGAAATCATCATGAACGAAGCAATGTACCGACTTCCGTCTGAAGATTTTACTGGAGAATTTAAAGTGACATTAGACTATGCTAAAGGGCAATTCGAGAATTCGGATATGGCCAAGTTAAAAGTAGCTTAGCATAGGTTTTCAATAAAGATTTAAAGGGTAACAATCTAAAATTGTTACCCTTTTTGTTGTCATAACCATCATCGGTTATAGATTGGGATGTGTGGTCATTATTCTATTTCGGTAGTAGAGGGATTTCTTCGCTTAATCGTAAAAGCTAAACCTCTTAGCACTTAAAATTCGTATTTCAATAGATAAGTGGTTTGAAATCAACGTAACAAGACAGTAATCTTGTTCTAATTCGACATTATGAGAACCTTAACTTTAATTCTACTATTGGGCTTTTTGCCTGCATTCCTAATAGCGCAAAACAATTATTGCCAACCAAAAGGAGGAAGTCCATGTAATTTTCAGTGGATAGAGACTTTTTCGTGTAATAATGTTCTCCAGAACGATGGTTATTGCGATAGGGAAGATAATGATGAAACCGCTCCAGGGTTTAATCCAGATGGATATAGTGACTATTCTGATTTTGTAGTGATTTTCACCCCAGGACAGGTTACTACCGCAGTTTTAACAGTGGATGGTAACGTATTCGATGAAATTTCTGGCTGGATAGATTGGGACAATAGCGGAACCTTTGATACAGACGAAATAATAACCTTTAGGGGAGAGAGTACGGTGGTTAATGAGATGACCGCCGTAATTACCGTCCCATCCGATGCGGTACAGGATTCGGTGATACTAGGAGGGTTTAGAATTAAACAAGATTTCTTAGAACCTATAACTGACCCCTGTGCTGATATAGGTAATGGGGAAATAGAAGATTACTCTTTTATTGTGACCAATAGTGGAACTACTGATGGGGGAGCTAATGACTATTGCTCCGCAAGAGGTGATAGTCCTTGTAATTTTCAATGGATAGAGACCTTTACTTGTAAGAATGTAATTCAAGATGATGGATATTGCGATAGAGAAGATAACGATGAAACGGCTCCCGATTTCGACCCAGACGGTTACAGCGATTACTCTGATTTTACGGTGATTTTTGCTCCGGGAGAGGTGGTTACAGCAACTTTAACTGTGGACGGGAATGTATTTGATGAAATATCGGGATGGCTAGATTGGGATAATAGTGGTACCTGGGATAATGATGAAATAATCACTTTTAGAGGAGAGAGCACTGTGGTCAATGAAATGACTGCAATTATTACAGTACCTCAGGATGCTGTTGAGGGAGTGCATATTATTGGTGGTTTCAGAATTAAACAAGATTTTCTTGAACCTATAACAGATCCATGTGCTGATATAGGTAATGGGGAAATAGAAGACTATTCTTTTATTGTAATTCCACCAGATAACATTGGTTGTGCCAGTTCATTTATTCCCCAAGATTCCACACAAAATATTTGTACTTCAACCCAGTTATCATGGGGGGCTGTCTCTGGAGCGAGTTCATATCAACTATTGGTTCTAGACTCATCGGGAGATACTATAGATTCAAAGCAAGTTTCAGATACAAACCTTTTCGTAACTGGTCTAAGGGCTTCTGAAGCCTACAAATGGATAGTAAAGCCAATAGATGACCAAGGAAGAAAGTCCTTCGGATGCGATACTCTTACTTTTTTTACTGCAGATGCTGCGGATCCAACCGTTTCTTTTAGTCCAGATTCTGTAGATGTTTGTGAGGGAAGACCCTTGGTCTTAAATCCTACTATAACCGGTGGGGGAACTTTAAGTTATAACTGGTCAGGTGATTTAAGTCTTTTAAGTGATCCAGCAGTTGATAATCCAGTTTTCAATTCAGAACTCCCAGAATTTTTTAAGTATTCACTTCAGGTATCAAATCAATATGGCTGTTCTAATTCAGACTCCTTGGTGGTACAGGTTTTCGAAAAGGGAAAAGTGGTAAATGCTTCTGTTAACTCCAGAGAAATTTGCTTCGGTGAAGATTTAATTCTCACCCTCGATTTTGAAGCGGATAGTCTTAACTTTTTAAAGCAAAGTCAGAATGGAATGGAGGATGTTAGTCCTCTTAATCAACTTGGCGACCAGTACATTTTTAACGATGTGGATACGGTAATTTACGGGGTAGAGTTGTTTGCAAACGGTTGCGCTGATACCGCTTGGCTGGATACTGTGGTTTTTTTACCTCAGCTAGAGATTCCTGAAATAATTTTTGAAAACCCAGACTCCTTAGGGCCATGTCCGGGTGAAGATTATCTTATTAGGGTTAATAATTATACCGACTTCCTAAGCTGGAGTAATGGAGCATCTGGAGATTCCATATTTGTAAATGAAACCACGAATTTAACTGTAACCTACGATGATGGCTGTGTGATTTCTACGGATACGAGTTTTACCTTCGACGAAGTTCCAAATACTATTTTATTGGCGATTGACAGAAGTCCGGCCCTGCTTTGTGAGGGGGATTCTATTGAGGTGTCTCATGGAATTGGAATAGATGGTTTTGTATGGTATGATGGCGATGATTCCAGCTTAAGCAAATGGGTAAAAGATACCACGCTTATATATGTGGACTTTATTTCAGACCGTGGATGTGTAAAGGTTTCCGATTCGGTACAGTTTAATTTTAAGCCCTTCCCAGAGCAAGCTCAAATAAGCAGTTTATTACCGCTAGACTCTCTATGTGAAGGGGATGTAACCGAGTTGGTTAGTACGGATAGTATTTACGATTTACTTTGGAATACTGGAGCATCCACACCAAGTATACTGGTTTCTGATTCTGGGAAATACTGGTTGGAATCCTTCAATGGTAATTGTAAGACCATTTCTGACACGCTTAGGGTAGATTTTGGAGTTATTCCTCCTCAGAGTAGTATCAGTCAGGTGGTATCTGGCGAAGACTCATTAATATCTTTCCATGTGGCTGATCATTACGATTGGTATGCCGAAGGGCAGTTACTTACTTTTGATGAGAGAATTATTCCTTTTGTAAACGAGGTAACCTATACGGTGCAATTGCGCAGTAGTAGAGGTTGTTTAGGGCCTATGTCCGAATCCTTTTTCAAAAATGCTACCAGTATTTCTGAGTTTCAGGAATATGGGTTTGTGATATATAAAGAGGCTGGTAGAAGCAAGGTTAAGAATCAACGCCCTTTTGAAGCTAGTCTTTATACCATAGATGGTCGACTAATAAAAAAGCTTGGCAGTACTTTTGTTTTTGAATGGGATAATCAGGGGCCAGTACTCTTAAGCCTAACCCTTGTAAATGGCAAACAGGTAGTCTTAAAAGTTGATTAACCAATATCTTAGTGTACCATATTGCAAAAGGCACGCATGGGCGTGCCTTTTGCATTTGATAGGAATTTATTCGATTAGATTGTACGATATTGGCTAGTAAATTCCTCGATGATGAAGATTACCCAAATAGCCCTGGTTTTGGGAATGCTGCTTTTTGCATGTTCCGAGAATAAAAAATCTAGTTCCATAGATCCTGTTAATTGGGCTAACAGGGCCATTGTTATTCCAGACTCTACCGAACACGGAGCGACCTATTTATCCATCTATTCGCAGATTTATTCGTTAACCGAGCATAGAAAGCACGATTTAACGGTTACGGTAAGCATGCGTAACACAAGTACTGTGGATACGCTCTACATTGAAAGCGCAAAGTACTTCGATGGTAAAGGGAAGCTAATTCGCAATTACTTTAAAGATCCTATTTATATTTCTCCGTTGGAAACCGTAGATATAGTAATTGACGAAAAAGATAGAGAGGGAGGAACGGGAGCTAACTTTTTGTTCTCATGGAGTATGGAAATAGAAGCAGCCGAACCACTTTTCGAAGCGGTTATGATTTCCACGTCTGGGCAACAGGGCTTATCGTTTACAACAACTGGAAAACGTGTAAATTAGGATGTTCGCAGATTTAATCACGAAACTTCTATTTTTAGTTGCGGTAATTGATCCATTGGGGTCGGTTCCCGTTTTTTTGGAAGCTACCAAAAGGTTAGACGAGGCACATAAAAAGGCCGTAGCCATTCGAGCTTCCTTTATCGCTATCCTTATTTTCCTCTTTTTTATTGTTGTGGGGCAAATGATATTGGAGGGTATGGATATTTCGCTCTACGCGTTTGAAATTTCGGGCGGAGTAATTCTATTTCTCTTTGCTTTAACCATGATCTTCGGACAAGGGAAACCAGAATCGGAAAAGGATTTGATTAAAGACTATAAGCACGTAACGGTTTTTCCTGTTGCTATGCCTTCCATTGCTTCGCCGGGGGCTATTATGGCTGTTGTGCTATTAACTGACAACAATCTATATACTATAAAAGAACAGGCTATAACCACATTATTAGTGGCGACGGTGGTTATCCTTACCATGTTTATTCTATTGGGTGCAACTTATGTGCAGAAAAAGGTTGGAGAATACGGAATTACGGTAATAAGCAAGGTAATGGGATTGATACTTGCGGCTTATGCGGTGCAGAGTATATTAATGGGAATCAAAGGGTTTTTTGAGGCATAAAAAAAGCGACACCACAGCGTGTCGCTTTTGTATTTCGTGTAAAAAGAGCTTAGTCTTTTAAAACGTTTCTTGAAATTACAATACGTTGTACTTCAGAAGTTCCTTCGTAAATCTGCGTAATCTTAGCATCTCTCATCAGGCGCTCTACGTGGTATTCTTTTACGTATCCGTATCCACCATGTATCTGAACTGCTTCAACCGTAGTTTTCATAGCTGTTTCAGATGCAAAAACCTTAGCCATAGCAGAAGATTGATCGAAGTTTTCGCCGTTATCTTTTTGCGTAGCTGCTTTAAGACAAAGTAAACGAGCTGCTTCTATTTCAGTAGCCATGTCGGCCAGTTTGAATGCGATAGCCTGGTGCTTAGAAATTTCTTTTCCAAAAGCCTTACGCTCTTTCGAGTATGCTAGAGATAATTCGTAGGCTCCTGAAGCAATACCAAGTGCTTGAGCAGCAATACCAATTCTACCACCCGAAAGTGTTTTCATAGCAAATTTGAATCCAAATCCATCTTCTCCAATTCTGTTCTCCTTAGGAACTTTAACATCATTAAAAAGAAGAGTGTGAGTATCAGATGCGCGAATTCCAAGCTTATCTTCTTTCGCTCCAACTACAAAACCGTCCATTCCTTTTTCAACGATAAGACAGTTGATACCTCTGTGACCTTTTTCGGCATCGGTTTGCGCCATTACCAGGTAAACAGATGCATTTCCACCGTTGGTAATCCAGTTTTTAGTACCATTTAAAAGGTAATGATCACCTTTATCGATGGCAGTCGTTCTTTGAGAGGTAGCATCAGAACCAGCTTCTGGTTCAGACAAACAGAATGCTCCAATGATTTCACCACTTGCAAGTGGCTTTAAATATTTTTGTTTTTGTTCCTCGGTACCAAACTTTTCAAGACCCCAACAAACTAATGAGTTGTTTACCGACATCACAACTGAAGTCGATGCGTCAACTTTAGAAATCTCTTCCATGGCAAGTACGTAGGAAACGGTATCCATTCCCGAACCGCCATATTTTGGGTCTACCATCATTCCAAGAAAACCAAGTTCTCCTAGTTGTTTGATTTCTTCGTGAGGAAACTTCATATGGGTATCTCTTTCGATTACCCCTGGTTTTAATACGTTTTGAGCAAAATCTCTGGCAGCATCTCTTACTGCAATTTGTTCTTCAGTTAATTGAAAATCCATGCGCTGATTTATTGGGTTCCAAAAATAGCCTTTTTACTGAATTTGCTCGAGTTTATCGATGTATTGCGGAATCTCGCTCAGGGTGTGGATTATACCGTCGGGATTTCCTTCCTTAAGTTCGTTTGGAGAAAGAGATCCAGAGTAGAAAACTAAGTTTAAACCACAACCAGCATTTTTCCCCTCAAGCACATCCAGTGGGTGGTCACCGACCTTTAGAACCACTCTTGCGTCCATAATGTTTTCGCTATGCATGGCTTTTTGAATCATATCTGGGAAAGGACGTCCTTGTTGGATTTCATCCGCGGCAATGGTCCCATCTATCAGGTTATTCTTTATCCACTTAAAGCGTTTCATTAGTATGTCCACTGTTTTGCGCTCAAACCCTGAGGTTAAGTAGATTTTAATACCCTTTTCTCTAAGGGTAAGAAACAAGCCTTCAGCCCCGGGCATTGGACGTAATTGGGTGGATTTTTTGTAGTAATGATTTATGAATTTGTTGAGGTATGTATTGATTTGATTGGCTTGGGCTTCGTCTTCAGAATCAAATTTTTCCTTTAAAACCTTTCTTATTCCAACAAGGTTGGGAACTGGAATACAGTCGTTTGCCGTTTTTCTGTCAATTTCTAAGCCAACGCCCTCAAATGAAGAAACAATTGCGTCATGAACAGCAAAGGTGCAATCTACAGTTGTGTTCTCCATGTTCAAAATAGCAAGTTGTATCATATATTTTTCCTGTTTCTGCTAATGGACTATTTTTTGGAAATAGCCTAATTTATCAATGGACTAATTTGAAACAAAAAACAACACGAAAGCAGAGAAATTAGATGGAAGAACAGGCATTTAACTTCTTTAATTAGATAGCTATCCTGAGCAGAAAGGCTTGGCTGGTGGTTAATTTGACTTCCAGTTAGAAATGCTTGTTGATGAAAGAGTTAGGGGTTTATTGGAAACGGAATTATCTTTATTTAAAACTTAAGTAATCTTTAAATTTAATTTATCTCTATAAGTAACTGTAAAAAATAGTTGAAATGAGAAGAAATGCACTAATGTTTATTTGATAGTACTTAATTAATAAAACTGGATGGATTTTTAAGTTTCATAATCCATTATCCATGGCCTTAAGTTTTCATATAACCTATTATAGTGGTAGATTATAGTTCTGCTCAATTATTGTTGAAGTGCTAAAATGGATTTAGAGTGAAAAAAAAACATTTGGTCTACCGATTTTATCGATTAGTCCCATTTTCATATTCTCATCGATTTAATTGTTTTTACCAACTTTTCTATTTGTAATATGCAACCGCGAAATTTTGATATGGAGTTAGCGGAAGGAAAATGGTACCACGCAATTGGTGTAATGTCGGGTTCATCTATGGATGGACTGGATATAGCGCTTTGCAAGTTTGCCAAAATTGATAACAAATGGGAATACGAAGTTCTAGCTTCCCACCCCAAGGAGTTCCCCGGTAATGTTCGGGAGGCTCTAGTTAAGTCAACCGATTTAAGCGCAAAGGATTTCTTCCAATTAGATGCCGCTTTTGGAGATTGGATAGGGCACAATGTCAAGATGGTTGTGCAGGATTTGAATGAATTACCTCTTTTTGCAGCTGTTCATGGCCACACGGTATTTCATTATCCCCAAAGTGGGTATTCAACCCAGTTAGGCGATGGAGCACATATTGCAGCAAAGTCAGGAATTCCTGCTATTACCAGTTTTAGACAGTTAAATATTGCATACAAAGGGCAGGGTGCACCCTTGGTTCCATTTGGAGATTTGCACCTATTTCCTGAATACGATGCGTGTCTGAACCTTGGTGGAATTGCAAATATTTCACTCCATGCTGCAAATCAACTTAAGGCCTGGGATATTTCTCCTTGTAACCAGGTTTTTAATTACCTAGCTCAGAAAATGGGGCAAGCATTTGATAGGGATGGAGTAATTGCTATTTCTGGAAAAGTTGAACCCGACCTGCTAACCCAGCTCAATCGGTTGGAGTTTTATCAGGAGGCCATTCCTAAGAGCATGGGCAACCATTTTATTAAAGATCAGGTAATTCCTCTTTTAGAAAAGTATGATTGTTCGGTGCCGAACAAAATGAAAACCTTCCAAAAGCATGTAGAGGACAAAATTTTCGAAGCACTTACACACTCCGATGCTAAAAAGGTATTGGTAACGGGTGGAGGGGCATTTAATACAGCTTTAATAAAAGATCTGCAAGACAATGAGTTGGGTATAGCTTTTCACATTCCTTCCAAAGAGGTGGTTGAGAATAAGGAAGCGATCATTTTTGCCTTTTTAGGTTTGTTTCGGTGGTTTGGATTACCAAATATTTTAGCGAGCTATTCTGGAGCTACCAAAGATTGTTCGGGAGGGACAATTCATCTACCATAAAATTATTAGAGGATATTTTTCGAATCCTGAAAACTTCGGTGTACATGAAGTTTAAAATAATCGGAAAAGAGAGCGTAGAAAACCTAAACCTTAGAAACAAAAGCGAGTAGTTTAAATCGTTGGTTTCTTGCATTGGGTGTATTTATATATTTGGCGAAAATTATTTTGAAATGAAGGACCTACTCGAAAAATTTGAGAATAAACAACCGGAGATTGTATTTGAATGGAAAGATGCTGAAACTGAAGCGGAAGGATGGGTGGTAATTAACTCATTGCGCGGGGGAGCAGCCGGAGGTGGAACTCGAATGAGAAAGGGTCTTGATAAGCGCGAAGTTGAATCTTTAGCTAAAACGATGGAGGTGAAGTTTACCGTTGCAGGTCCTCCTATCGGAGGGGCTAAATCGGGAATTAACTTCGATCCTGCCGATCCAAGGAAAAAAGGTGTTTTACAGCGTTGGTACAAAGCGGTTTCTCCTTTATTGAAAAACTACTATGGAACTGGTGGTGACCTAAACGTTGATGAAATTCACGAAGTAATTCCTATTACCGAGAGTTGTGGGGTTTGGCATCCTCAAGAAGGGGTTTTTAATGGACACTATCAACCCAATGAGGCGCAAAAGATTCTTCGTATCGGGCAGCTAAGATTTGGAGTATTAAAAGTGGTAGAGGATGCTAATTTCTCTCCGGATACTTCTAAGAAATATGTGGTAGCCGACCTTATTACCGGATACGGTGTTGCAGAAGCGGTTAAGCACTATTACAATATTTATGGTGGTGAGGTAACCGGTAAAAAAGTAATCGTTCAAGGTTGGGGAAATGTTGGTTCTGCCGCTGCTTATTACATGGCGAAAATGGGAGCCAAAGTGGTAGGGATTATTGATCGCGATGGAGGGATTATCCAACAAGAGGGTCTTTCTCTACAAGAAGTTACCGACCTATACCTAGGAAAAGAAGGGAACAAGTTGGGTGCTCATCCAAAAACCATCTCTTTCGAAGAAGTAAATAACAAAGTGTGGGATTTAGATGCGGATATTTTCCTTCCATGTGCTGCATCGAGATTAATTACCAAAGACCAAATTGAAAGATTAATCAATAAGGGACTAGAAGTTGTTTCCAGTGGAGCAAACGTTCCTTTTGCAGATAAAGAAATTTTCTTCGGGCCCATTGCTGAAATGTGTGATGACAGAATCTCAGTGATTCCCGATTTTATCGCGAACTGTGGAATGGCTAGGGTGTTTGCTTATTTAATGGAGGCTGAACACGAGCTATCGGATCAGGGTATTTTCGAGGATACATCCAATACAATCCGTATGGCAATTGAGCGCGCCTACAATAAAAACCAATCCAAAACACAAATCAGTAAAACTGCTTTCGAGATTGCGTTAAAACAACTTATTTAGCGAGGATTTTACTTAAAAACACTCTCAATGGAGACCTTTATCTTGTTGGTATTCATCATTGGATACCTTCTTATTACCCTTGAGCATACCATTAAAATTGATAAGCTAATTCCCGCATTGGGGATGATGGCGCTAGCTTGGGCAGGTGTTGCTTTAGGCCTAGACGATTTTACTCAATGGTTCGATTCGGCCAATTACTCCATGCTGGACGGGTTTGTAGGAATGGAGCACAAGGAGAAATTACATGTGATGGAGGAGACTTTGCTGCATCACTTTGGTAAAACTTGTGAGATCCTGATTTTCCTTATGGGGGCAATGACCATCGTGGAAATAATCGATCACTTCGATGGGTTCGTTGCGATTAAAGATTTCATTAAAACCAACAAGAAAAGGACACTTTTATGGATTATCGCTTTCCTAGCATTTATTCTTTCTGCTATCATCGATAACCTTACTGCTACCATTGTTTTAATAACACTGTTAAGAAAAATTCTACACAGCAATAAAGACAGGCTTTGGTTTGCAGGTTTAATTGTCGTTGCAGCCAATGCTGGTGGTGCTTGGTCACCAATTGGAGACGTTACCACCACCATGCTATGGATAGGAGAGAAAGTGAGTACGGGTAAACTGGTTACCGAACTATTACTTCCATCATTAGTGTGTATGCTAGTACCTACTTTTATTGCTTCTTTCTTAACCCCTTTCAAAGGTGAGTTTTCCTCGGAAGGTGAAATTGGTAAGAAAACTAAAGTGGGATCTAGAATACTGTATTTGGGACTGGGAATGATAGTGTTTGTTCCCATCTTTAAAACGGTAACTCATTTACCGCCATACATTGGTATGATGCTTTCGTTAACCGTAGTTTCTTTAGTTGCCGAGATTATTTCCAACCGAAAGTTCTCATTAACCGATTTTCAGGATGATTTAGCTGGCGGTGGTCATGGTGCACATAGTCCAACTATGCGTGCACTGAGTAGAATAGAAATGCCTAGTATTTTATTCTTCCTAGGTATTTTAATGACTGTTGCTGCCTTAGAGTCGTTGGGGATGATATTTACTTTTGGAGGACAGGTTAGGGAAGTAATTCCAGATAATTTGTTTGTTATCCTACTCGGAGCTGGATCGGCGGTCATAGATAATGTACCTCTTGTTGCCGCCTCTATGGGAATGTTCGATATGCCTACAGATGCCGGAATTTGGCACTTTATTGCCTACGCAGCTGGTACAGGTGGATCTATGTTGATTATTGGATCTGCAGCGGGTGTAGTAGCAATGGGGATGGAGAATATCAGCTTTGGCTGGTACCTTAAAAAAATTAGCGGTTTAGCGCTTGCAGGATATTTAGCAGGAGCTGCCGTTTACCTTCTACTTTAGATAATAAGCCACCAATCAATACGTTTTATCAATCAAGTTTATGAACCTGGTATATACATTATTACTACAAATTCAGCAGCTTCCGCAAGATACTGCTGGATTGATGTTGGATGCAGATGGTAATCCAATTACAAAAGAAGAAACCATTTCCATTTGGGAACTAATCGTTCAGGGTGGATGGTATATTATGATTCCGCTTGGAATTATGAGCTTGATGTCGGTTTACATTTTTGTAGAGCGCTATTTCGCTATTAAGAAGGCCTCAGTAGAAAAGCCTGATTTTATGGCGAAAATCAAGGATAACATCCACGATGGGAAAATTGATGCCGCTCTACACCTTTGTGAAGCAGCCGATACGCCAATGGCAAGAATTACTGCCAAAGGAATTTCTAGAATTGGAAAACCTACCAAAGACATTGCAGCAACCATAGAAAACGTTGCAAAACTTGAGGTTTATAACCTAGAGAAAAACCTTTCTAGTCTTGCTACTATTGCCGGTGCAGCTCCAATGATTGGTTTCCTTGGAACCGTAATCGGTATGATCGTTACCTTCCACGAAATGAAGATTTCCGACAAAGGTGTTGAAATCGCAGAGCTCTCCGGAGGGATTATGCAGGCGATGGTTACAACGGTTGCTGGTTTGGTAATTGGTATCGTAGCTTACATTGCTTATAACTCGCTTGTTGCCTTTGTAAATAAGGTGGTAAATAAGCTGGAAATTAGTGCCATCGAGTTCCTTGATTTATTAGACGAACCCAGTAAATAAGTCCTATGAATTTAGGATCCAGAAATAAAATAAATACAGGATTTAGCATGTCGTCTATGACCGACTTGGTATTCCTGTTGTTGATATTCTTTATTATTCTTTCAACCTTGGTAAGTCCCTATGCATTGCCTGTAGACCTACCATCGAGTAAGAATAAAACCAAGCAAAAGCCAAAGATTTCGGTAACCATTACCAAAGATTTGGAATATTTTATAGGTGGAAAAAGGGTGTCTAAAGACAACTTTGAGGCCGAGTTGGTGAATAGCCTTGTGCCAGGAGAAGAGCAACAAAGTGTTGTGTTACATGTCGATAAGGCCGTTCCAACGGGTAACATGGTGAGCGTTTTAGACGTTGCCAAAAGAAATAACTGTAAAATAGTACTGGCGACACAGCCTTAATAGCGATGAGATTTCCAAAAAATAAAAAAGCTTTAGCCATCACAATCGTGTTTCACCTAGTGGTGCTTATCCTTTTTATGATTTTTGGTCTCACCCAACCCGATCCTCTTCCTGAAGAAATTGGGGTAGAAATTGCCATGGCAGATTTGGGGAATAGCGTAACGGGAAGTGGAAATAACCCAAGTCCCCAACCTACGACCAATCCTGAGCCTGCTCCGTCAAAAGCAACTCCAACACCCACCCCTACTAGTTCTCCAAGTAGTCAACCAAAAGTGGTGGAACAAGATGCTTCTGAAGTGGCTACAGAAAAGGCAGAGAAAGCTCCTGTTAAAAAAGAAGAGCCGGCAAAAGAACCCGAAAAGGTAGAAGAAGAACCTAAGCCACAGGTTAATAAAAGAGCGTTATATCCCGGAAACAAAACCAAAGATTCTGAAGCTTCACAAGGTGGGTCTCAGGGAAATACCGGTGGTAAAGGCGATATGGGTTCCGAAGAAGGGAAGCCTCAAGGAAAAGGTATTCTTGGCGGCGGGATGGGAAGCTGGGAGCTATCGGGTAGATCGCTTGTTAAGGGTACTGCCATAGAAGACACCAAAGAAGAAGGAATTGTTGTCCTAAATATTTGGGTAGACCGATATGGTAACGTAACGCGTACGGCTCCTAATTTGGCAGAGTCCAATACTACCAGCCAATATTTGTTCGATTTGGCTACCAAGGCGGCAAAGCAGTCTAAATACAGCCCAAAAAGCAATGCGGCTGTGGAACAGAAAGGTAAAATGACCTTTAAGTTCATCCTTAAATGACCTATCAGGAAACACTTGATTATCTTTTTAGCCGATTGCCAATGCTCCAGAATAAAGGACTTGCTGCAATTAAGCCTGGGCTGGAGAGAATCAGTCGCATCTGCGATATTTTAGATAACCCCGAAAGAAAATTTAAATCGGTACATATTGCTGGAACCAACGGAAAGGGTTCGGTTGCCAATATGTTATGCTCAGTGCTTATAGAGGCTGGCTATAAAGTTGGATTATATACCTCTCCACACTTTAAAGACTTTCGAGAGCGCATAAAAATCAATGGCAAATGTATCCCTCAAGAGGCGGTTATTTCTTTTGTGAGTAGTCTAAAGGAGTCAGAATTACCAGAACCCAGTTTTTTTGAATACAGTACAGCCATGGCTTTTCAGCATTTTGCTGAGGAAGAGGTGGATATAGCCATTATTGAAACTGGGCTAGGGGGAAGACTTGATAGTACCAATGTAATCACTCCGTTGTTGAGTGTAATTACATCTATTTCACTGGATCATACGGAGTTTCTGGGAAGTACGGTGGAGGAAATTGCAAAAGAAAAAGCAGGAATTATAAAAAATGGGGTTCCACTGGTTTCGGGGATTCACAATCCCTCTGTTGAGGAAGTTTTTATTGACCATGCCAATGCCAATAAAGCTAAATACCATTTTGTAAAGGATGTATTTATTAAGGGGTTGGCTCAAGATTTACCTTTTAGAAAGGATAATGTAGATCTCGTAATAAAGTCCGCTGAAATTCTAAGCCATATGGACTTTCAAATTGGCAAGGATCATATCCGTGAAGGAATAAATAGAACCGTGGAGAATACGGGTTTTTACGGGAGATGGTATCGAGATTCAGAAAAGAAAAACCTGTATTTTGATGTAGCCCATAATACCGCTGGAGTTGCCCATGTATTAGAAAAAGCCAAGAGTATAGTAGATCATAAAGGCTGGAATTTTGTTTTTGGGGTGGTAAGAGATAAGGATTTGGGTAAAATCATGGATTTACTCCCCGAAGAATCCACCTATTATTTGTGTGAGGCCAAAGTGCCTCGAGCACTCCCATTAGAAGAACTAGAAAAGACCTTTAAGAGCAGAGGATTCAATTATTTTTTATCAAAATCGGTTGAAGAAGCGGTTCAAATGGCTAGCGCGCAAGGCAAGCCCACATTGGTTTTTGGGAGCTTTTTTGTGGTGGCCGAAGCCCTTCCAGAAAAAATTTTCGAAAAATTTAATTAGTTGTTTGGTGTAATTCAAAATTGGTATATATTTGCAACCGCTTTCGGGGAGATAATTACTCAAAAGCATTGACATAATGGGAAATTAGCTCAGTTGGTTCAGAGCACCTGCCTTACAAGCAGGGGGTCACTGGTTCGAATCCAGTATTTCCCACACAAGATTAGAAGAGGGATTCAGGTAACTGAGTCCCTTTTTTTATTCCCGTAAGGTCAAGGTACTGGTCAAGGTAAATTTTGTTTTCTAAACAAATTCTCTCATTCCTAGTGTAAAACAGATTCTCTCTTTTTTCTAATTGAATTAGCCCCACATTTATTTTCTATATTGACCGAATGTTTAGCTTTTTTAATTCTAAAAAAGGTGCGCAACGAGAAGAAATCTAAAAAAGCTATGGTCAAAATAAATGAGGACAACTTCTTAAGGAAAGGCACAATAGAAGAGGTACGTACTATGTCTCAGACTAAATTTACCAAAACAGATTTTACCAAAATGGTTAAATTAACCGCTACTAGAAGCCCAATTAAACCACCATTTTAGGTGAATTACCGTTTTTGGGGATTGATTAAAAGGAGTTAAATTATGTTGGGATTATTAATAATTGGAGGGTTCATTCTTCTGTTGGTCGGTGTCGCACAGGTGGTAAATCGTAACGAAGAATCAAAAGGTAATGGCAGTTTTATTTCCGATGAACAAATGAAATCTAAGTATGGTGGTCTTCTAAGAGACTTGGAATTGCCATTTAGTAGTGTGTTGAATAGTGTGCAGGTTAAGCGTGAGTATATCAGGGCTCGATATCGCGATCAATTAGGTTATCCAATCCGTTTAGACCTTAAGCATGTAAATGAGAAAATTTACATTGCTCTTCAGTACCTTGATGTGGCGGAAAACGAAAGGATCATAGACTTTACCTTCAACAAAACTGATAGTTTAAAAAAGATTTATCAAGATATCACCAAACGATACTTGGACAACATGTCGGCCACAGCGTAGGTAGAGGAGATTCTTTTTTTCAAGGGTATACACAGTGTCTTAGAACAAATTCATTGCAGATTAGGTATTATTCACGCCTTTCTAAATTATTAGTTAAGGTTATTAGGCAAAAGGAGAAATTCCATTCTATACATTAGCGGAATTCTCAGCATTGGGACGGTGATGGCTTTAGTGAGGTTCCATGGATCATGAATCCGTATTGTTGAGAAATTTTATGCATAATATCTCGTTTAGTGTTTAGAAGATTTAAGTTCTCTAATAAGCGGTTGAATGCTTTCTTTTTTCTAGATGAATCGGTGCCACGTAAATTGTTCCAGTAAAAAGGATTAATTCCATCCTTAAATAAAATAATTTCCTTGGAAGAGTGATCCCGAAGTTCTTTGGGATTAAGTTCATCAATAATTGTTAGATTCTTAAAACGACTGATAAGACTTTTGTAAATCGAATTAAAGCAATCTAATCTCTTCAGGTCTAATAAGGAGCAAATCCCCATATTCTTTAACACCCTACTTCGAGTGATTTTTACTTCAAAGCGCAACAATTCATAACTACAAAGTTCCTCATTTTCGTGTTCTTTACCTTTATGGTAGATTTTCATTACATAATCGTCTCTCCTAAAATTTCTCTGATCAATTCTCGTGTTATCGCCATTTGCCGTAAAAAGCCTAAATTTTTCCATTAGAATTTTATTTCGAATCAATTCTTGGCAATTATCTACTTCAATATTGAAACCACTTTCTAATTGTGTAATCACAGTTTTCCTCAGGTCATAATTTTGCAAGTCAATTTGTAAGAGTTTAATGGATTCGATTAAATCACAAAAACTAAATTGATCGCAGTTAGCTGCCTTGCCAATTTTTTTCAGGTTAAAGTATTTATGCAATGAGCCTGATAAATACGCATCCCTCTCAGTTACCTTTATTCGAAGGTTTTCCAAGTTTCCCATCAAGGGATATGTTATTTCTCCATCAGAGCATTTTAGCTTTTGATTAGTATTAAAGTGTTCAGGATTTTCTACTAAAATATTTTCTATCCATTCTTTATCTGTACATCTTGCCTTTATAAAATCAATCATGGTTCTTAACATTTAGAAGTCGATTGTACCTTGGGTTGTTACTGTTGGGATTGTGCACCCTTTTTTCGTTACATTGGTAACACAAAATGATTTCTGAGTTGTCGGGCATCCGATATATGTTCTTGTGTACAATGGGCCTTGAACAATTTGAGCACTTTTCTGGATTATGTTTTTCGATTTTTAAATCTCTTTTCCATTTTACAGTGATATAACCTGACTCATCGACTAATTTTTCCTGAATTTTATTTCTAATACGTGCCATTACCTCTTATTTTTTTTGTTTAAAACTATTTCAGCGGATTCTAAGTCGAACTTTTTTCGTTTGATACACCATGACTCCAACTCGTCTTGAGGGATAAAAATTTTGCCTCCATTTTCTGGTGTGTAAGCTGGGAAACTTGCATCTTTAGATACATACTGATAGATTGTTCCCGAGGTATAACCAGTTAGTGAAGCAGCTTCTTTAATGGAAAGCAGTTTTTTGGAATTGGTTTTGCTCTGATTTAGGTATTTTAAAATCAGGTCTAATTTTTCTTCAAGTGTTTCTCTTTTTACCATTTGATTAGAATTTTCAACAAAAATCATGGTAAAACACTGGATATCAGTAAGAAAAACAGCGGAAAAAAATTCCGCTTGATGCTTTGAACGGAAAGATTTTTTACATTTTTGCTTCCTACGGGGTAAGGGGCAAAATCTTGAATCCATAGGGGTAGTGTTTCCCTGACCCTATGTTCCCCACACCCTAAAAAATAATTATGAGAAAGTACTTTAATAACTATATCATAGAAGAAATACCTCGAAGTGACTGCATAAAAGAGACTCTTGACTTGTTTAAAAAAGTCCTCGGAATTAAACAGAACGGAACATCAAATTATTTAGAGTGTGTTTTGGGAAGAAAAGTAAATAGCCCCTTTCCTTTATACTTAAAACCAGAAAATTCAACCGCACTTCCCAACCAAACAGGGGTTCTAATTTACGATGTAAGCTTTGAAGCATTTTTCTTTGATTCCCCATACAGGATTTTAAGAGACCTTAACTCCTTTTATTTTTATGATCGAGATTTAAACTCAAGAGATGATAGCAGGTATGTTAAGGACTTTTCAGATAACTTCAACCCATTAAGTGGGGGGGGGGATACAATATCAGATATTAATGATATTATTAAAAAAACAATAAATTTAAACCCTGATGAAGCTATTATTAAACTTGAAAGGTGTTTTATTTGTTTTAGGAAATTAACGAAATAGCACCACAAGTAATATTGCTTTGCCTGAATTGAAAATTACCGTTCTTATGAAAACTAACTTTTCACGATTGAAAACCTCCATTCTAATTTTTTTTATTTGCCTTTTCGTTAAAATGGAAGCTATAGCAGATGGCCCAGGATGGGTTGAAGGGCCTAGTTCAGGATTCGGTAAGGGCTTGGGTATTGGAATTACCATCTGTATTGTTGGATATTTTATCATAAAGGAAATTGACAGTAAACAAAACAAAAAGTAGCATGAGGATATTCATTCTTTTTTCTGTCATTCTTTTATCATGTGGGAAAACAAAAGTTGATTTTTTAGCAAGTGATAATTTGATGGGAAACCACCGTGAAATTGTATTGCAAAAATTGGATAGTTTAGGGGCTTTGGAGCTAATAGATGAAGAAGAGTTCGTTTATCAGTATAATTTCTCCCCAGAGAATAGACCTGCAGCCGCATATTTAAAGTTAAATGAAGACTGCTTCGAATCGGACTCTATATTGAAGTTCACACTATACATTGGTGCTGATTCTGTTTCTTTCTTTAAGGACAAATACATGCAATCATATGGAAAGGGTATAGTTAGCCAAGGTAGATTAGAAGAAATAAAACAATTTTTTATTTCCGTACACGGGCAACCTGATTCAATCTGCCATAGTAAAACATGGGAGGTAGAGCATTTTTTTGATGGTAAACCACAGGTTTACGAAAGCAAAAAGGATACTAGTGTTAATTATCAAAGAATTTATAAATGGAATTTGAAAGAATCAGACCTCTTTTTAAAGTGCAAACCGATCATTAATGAAGATTATGAATTATCTGGATATTCAGGTTTTGAAACTCTTGTAGAGTATCGAGCAGTAAATTATAGTGCTCAATTAAACAAGATAAAGGAGAACTTGCGAAAAAATTTAAAACCCGCTGATATAATAAAATTCACACCAGAATTCGTTGAATGGAAAGAAACCCGAAGTGAAAATTATGGCAGCTATAAAGAATTTGGCTTAACATTTACTATTGTAGACATATTTAGGACATCTAAATTAGAGGATAGACCTATTTCTAAAATCAAGTATGATTTGGTCGTAATGGATGAGTTTAATGATGTTCTTTGTGTCTTTGATAATTGCGTTTACAATCCCACAGTTCCAATAAAAATAACTCCTGAGGGGTATACGATTAGCTCTAAGTATTTTGATTCATTCACTATGAATTACTCAACTTTAACAGATGGTTTTAAAGCAAATAACTATGCCTTTCACTACGCTAGAAAAAATGGAGTGAAATTATCTGCAAGAATAAAATCGGTTATATTTTCAGACGGTAGTACTATGAATTCTTAATAATACTTCTTCATGTAACATTAAGTTTCAGGTTTACAACCGCAATATGTTTTTATATATACCGCGCAGGTGGCGCGATTGATTGCTGAAATTTACATGGGAAATGTAGGCTTAAGAAGGGTTATATGCCCACCCTACTCTCCTGATGTGCTTCATGTATTTATTATTGGATGGATCTAGATTTTAGATTTTTTGGTTTTTAGATTTTTCCGAACCTCTTGTTAAGAGCGACCACCATTCTGAATTATCACTTCTGTAGGTTCTAATCGCTCCAGCACTAACTAAAATCCTTCGTAGTTCATCCTCATCATTATCCCATCCCCCTAAAGCTTTTTTCAAAGACTCGAAGCTTCTTTCAACGTTTGTTTTATGAGATAAGTAATGCTTTGCTGATTGAATCACCATTAAGTCCGCCCTTGATTTTTTTATTTGATTTGAGGCTAGTATGTAACTTACTACCCCGGAAATAACAGCTGGAATAGCCGCAATAAATATCATTTCCATGTTAATCGTGTTGTTTTAATGAATGTGAAATTTACTTCTTAGCCGTTAATTCACGATACACCCGCTGCATAAAGTAATCCTTTACTAAGTTGCCAAAATTTTGGTCGTCCATTATTTTACTAAAAATGTCTTGATTTTGCTCCATACGCCCAATTAACTTTTCAAGGAACTTATCATTAAATCCATATTTGAAATTTTCAATGGAGTTCGATTTTGCTTGTTCTGCAAGTGCGTTATCGTCTTTTAATTCTGCTTCTATTTGGTCAAAAAACAATCTATCAGCATCGGTAAATTCTGTTCCAAATCGGGTGTTTAGGCTTTTAATTATTTCAGATAGTTGTCCGTATTCTTCATCCACTTTTCCAAGTCCAGATTCACCCTTATTTTCCATCTGAAATTCCCCTTGTGGGTCTAGAGCTATATTTTGCGTTCCAACTTTCTGAATTCTGTAATACTCAAGCGATACATCATCCCCTAACTGAAAACGGTCTTCTTGTTTCTTCCTGGGTAGTTTCTTTATCAGGAATCGGCAGTATGTATAATACTTCTCCAAATCTTCATCGCTAAAGGGCATAATTTGGGTTAAGAAGGAATACGACCGGATAAACTCTACGAAGGTTTTCTTGAGGCTTTCTTGCGTTAATTCGGGAATTACATCGTCAAATTCCGTCTCAGATGGAAGTGCTTTGAATCTATCCACAGCAGGGTCTACAAATGAATAAAGCTTACTCTGGTCTTGAGTTGTTAGCTTATCTTTCGATTTAAAGAACACCTTGGCAAACGAATCTATCTCTTCCAATCGTAAAACTCTTGAATCTTCAATCCTATTTAATAAGTCGTAAAGCTTGTTGGGGTCTGAGGTTTGGTTGATGGTGGTAACCTCGTAGTATGGCTGGAACGAGTTTAGGATATCCTCCGCTTCGTTTGCAAAATCTAAGACAAAGGTGTCTTCTTTCCCTTTTGTAGTTCTATTCAGTCTGGATAGAGTTTGAACACATTTAACTCCCGATAACTTCTTGTCCACATACATGGTATGCAGAAGCGGTTGGTCAAATCCAGTTTGGTATTTATCTGCAACTAAGAGAACTTGGTATTCCGGTGAAGCAAACTTTTTTGGTAACTCTCGTTCCTTAATTCCTTTGTTCAAATCTACTTCCGTTGCACCATCAGCATAACCGTCACAAATAACTTTACCTGAAAACGCCACCAGGGTCTTGATGTCTTTATATCCCTTCTCTTTTATGTAGCTATCGAATTCCAGCTTATAGCGCACCGCATGTAATCTGGATGCCGTTACCACCATTGCTTTTGCTTGTCCACCAATTTTCTTGCTAACTACTTCTCTAAAGTGTTCGATAATCACCTCTGTCTTCTGGGCTAAATTAGTTGGATGTAGCGTTAAAAATCTAGCTATGGCTCTTGATGCTTGCTTCTTATTTACTTCTCTATCCTTTTTTATTTTTTCCGATAATCCAAAGTAGGTTTTGTAGGTAGTGTAGTTCTTTAAAACATCCAGAATGAACCCTTCTTCAATGGCTTGACGCATTGAATAAACATGGAAGGGCATCGGTAAACCTTCACTGTTTAATGTTCCAAAAACTTCTACGGTTTTGGGTTTAGGAGTGGCGGTAAATGCAAAGAAGCTAAGGTTGGCTTGTTTTCCTCTTGCTTCCATGGATTTTCTTATCTGATCTTCTGTATCTTCAGTTTCAATATTTTCAATTTCCTCGGCCTCCTCTAATGATGAAGTGGTTAAGACTTCCTTCATTTTTTTTGTCGCTTCACCACCTTGGGAGCTATGTGCTTCATCAATGATTACAGCATAATTCCGAGAAGGTAAAGCACCTATTTTATCCAGAATCACTGGGAATTTTTGAAGGGTGGTAATGATAATATTTGTCCCTGCGGTTATAGCATCTGCAAGCTGTTGGGAGTTCTTATCTATCTTCTGAACAACACCGTCTTTATGCTCAAATTGGTAGATGGTGTTTTGCAATTGAGAATCTAATACCTTTCGGTCAGTTACAACGATTACTGAATCAAAAATGCGTTGGTCTTTGTTATTGTGTAAGCTGGATAAACGATACGACAACCATGCGATTGAATTACTTTTACCAGAACCCGCTGAATGTTGGATAAGATAGTTTTTACCTGCACCATTGGTTCTTGCATCGGATGTAAGTTTCCGCACCACATCTAACTGATGATATCTAGGAAAAATTAGAGTCTCTTTCCGTTTAGTTACACCGTTTAGCTCAAATTCCTCCACTTTTAAATGCAAGAATTTTGAGATTAAATCCATTAAGCTATCCTTAACTAAAACCTGCTCCCACAGGTAAGCTGTTTTGTATCCGTTGGGATTATCTGGATTCCCTGCACCAGTTCCTCTACCGAGGTTAAATGGCAGGTAGAAGGTGTTTTTCCCTTCTAACTTGGTCGTCATTGCCACCTCCGTTGTATCTACTGCAAAGTGGACTAAAGCTCGTTTTTTAAACTGAAATATGGGTTCTGTGGGTTTACGATCGTATGCGTATTGCTTTTTGGCATTTTCAACGCTTTGGCCGGTGAACTCATTCTTCAATTCAAGCGTACTAACAGGTATTCCGTTCAATGCAATTACCAAATCCAAAGAATTCATTCCTTCTATCTGGTAATACAGCTGCCTAGTAACACTTAAATGATTCTGATGGTATAGTTGCTCGTTCTCTGGGTTTAAGCCCGTCTCTGGCTTAAAAAAGGCCATTTTATATTTAGCTCCAAGGTCTTTAAATCCGTAACGTAGCACATTCAACGCCCCTTTAGCATCTAATTCTTTGACTAGACGCTCTACTACTTTTTGTTCCACATTAGCACCGTGAAATTTTACTGACTTCTCCCATTCTTTAGGCTGCGTTATTCTTAAAAAGTTGGTAACGTAGCTGGGGAATAATCCTAAAGATGGATTGTAATCGTCTGAATAACCTTTTACGTAACCACCGTTGGATAGTAGACTTTCTTCTATTGCTGATTCGAATGTTGCTTCGGAGTGTATCATTATTAATTTTCTTCTTTAATCGGAGTATTATCCCAATTTACTTGTCCACCATTGATTTGAATAACTATTGCCTTTTTAACAATATCAGCAGCAAACGCTAAGTCTTTTAAATCTCCATCAAATTTCCCTTCATGTACCGAATCAGAAGTTGCACTATATATAGCTCTTACCTTTTTATACATCTCGATTTTTTCTGCTTCATTCTTGCAGAACAAATGAGCAGACCTCCAAGATAATTTCTCCCTAATTCCACTTTTATTACCTACCTGAAATGCCGACTCCATGCTACATCTTAGAAAGATTGCTCTTTCCACAATGGAGTCATTGCTTTTGTAGTAATTCAAAAAATTTAGAGCAACCCTTAATCTTTCTTGAAGTGGTTTTGGTAAACCATTAAATGCTTTAATAAGTGAATCAACATCATTGAAAGCCAACGCTCCAAAATAGTTAGGAATTATCCCATTGCTCTTCACCGGCCTAGGGTGACACATAACACCGCTGTTAACTAACGGAACTGTCTCTTCAGTAAACTTGATAATTTCATGAATGTGGCACCCCGAATCTTTAGCCACAACTAAAGAAATTAACACCGCAGTTAAATGAATTTGTTCAATCTCCTCGTTAAGAAATAGTTTCTCAACTTCATCAATGTCATTGGTACTCGGTACAGGATGTTCAAAAATGTAGCAAAGGATTGTTTCTGGCCTATGCATACCTATGAAGTCGTCCCAATGAATTCTTTTTTTGACAAACTGATTCGGAATCTCCTCGGAACTCATCAAAGTAATTCCATTCGAAAAAGTAAAAGAGGAATCGATATCTAATTTTGGCACTACCGCCCCTATAAATGCCTTAAATTTTCTATTGACGGCATAATCCACAGCACCTTGAATCGCTCTTTCGGGGGAGTTTCTTAATGCAATATGAATGAGTGTACTGATAAAATCATCGATCCTAACATGATTGTATGCCTCAAATTCGTGTTGCAAACCACCGTCAAAAATGGTGAACTCAGGAACGGCACATACTAAAGCTTTAATCTTTTCCGTTTTACCGGCCTTTTTGTGTTGCGAAATATCTGTTACCACATCAGCTGGCAATCGACCTTCGATAGGATAACCCTTGACAATTTGCTTTAACTCAGCTAAAACCTTTTCCTGTGGCTCGGTAAACTCCATCAATAATTATTTTTAATTTTCTTCAGGTATCACCTCGTTCCTCACATCCACCTTACCTGTTACCACCTCTGAAATCAAGGATTTTTTGTATTCCTTGAGTAAATCTATTTCACTCACCATTTTATCAACGGCACTTTTTATCCTGCCCTCTTTCAGCTTTATGGTTTCAGATATTCTTCTTTGATTTTCCAATGTAGGCATCCAAACCGTTGTGTTTTTAAGAATACTTTGAGTCACACTAAAAACCTTAATCCCTTTAACTGAGCTTCTGACCTGATTTCTAAATGGTTGGGAAGTGAAAATATATGCGAAAAAGCGGGCATTAATTTGCACTAACGGTTGCGCAATAACAGTGTGATAGCCTGCAAAAATTTGAGCTTCTCCGGTTACATGTGAAAAGTTTCCACATCCCTCTATATCCTCTGAAGTATCGGCAAAAACAAAGTCGCCTTTCTTTAGTAACGATTTAGTTGAGGATTCTAAATACCCCTCATTAACACATTTTAAATAGTCTTTCTCCGGATTAACTTCAAAACCATACTTGGAGTGAATTTCACCATAGTTTATGCAAGGAACACCTGAATTTGAAAGATTTTCTCTTGTTATTGACAAGCCGGTCGAGAATTTAAACACCCGTTTCAACTTCTTAACCTCCCAATCCTCAGGTATTTCCCCAAGCCAATCTATGCCCGAATCTTTGGTTTTGGTGGGTTTGCTAAAGCCTTTGCCATCCCAAACTTTTTTACCTGTAACTAGCTCGTTGATAAGTGCGGTGCGTTCCTCTTCTAGGAGCTTAATAAGCTGCTCTTTTTTAGCGATTAAATCGTCTATCTGCTGGGTTTTATAGTCTAGGTATTTGGCTATTTGGGTTTGTTCTTGCATGGACTCTGGAAAAGCAATCCATAAATTTTCTAAAGCACCCATCCCAATATTAGGTTGAGTACCAAATGTCCAATTGGTTTCTACTTGATATTTAAAAACAGAGGACTGAATAAAACTGAATAGAAACCGACCATCAGCTTTTTCCTTTGATGCCCTTATTATGGCTAATGGTGACCAAATTCCAAACTCTTCCTCTATGTCAACGTACGCTGACTTACCTGTTGTTGAACCAGACTTACAAAAGAGAATATCTCCCTTCTGAACTTTTGATTTCTTTGAGTATATCGCATGTTGCTCCTCACTAATGTAGCCTCGTTTGTATGCAAGGTCGATAACATTAATCCTTATTGCTTCAGCAGAAATAAAAGGAACTCCGTTGTCTGTCCACTCTGGTGTTTCATGAGGGCCATCCGTTATTCTTTGACACACTAAATTTTTCAACTTAGTCCTGTGCCATCCTTTCGGAATAGAACCAATACCATCAATTCCAGATTCCTTATAACTATCGTAGCCCTTCATTAGGATATCACTTCTTTAATCAACCCTTCAGTCTGCTCTTCCAGCTTCAAAATATCCGCTCTAATCTCTTCTAACGACCTCAAAGGCTTATACTGGTAGAAATACTTGGTAAAGTTGATTTCGTAGCCTGTAAGCGTCTTACTTTTATCCACCCAAGCATCTGGCACATGTGGTAACACTTCTCGTTTTATATAGGCGTCAATATCCTCTTTCAGTGGTATGTTCTCGGTATCACGTAAGCTGCTATCGGCTTTGGGATTTCCTTTTTTATCCGTTATCACTTTTCCGTTTTCAACAAGCGGTCGTTCTACAGTCACCTTATGATATCCGAAGTCTTCATTATCAAAAATCTTAGAGTATTCACCTTCAAGGAATTCGCCATAAATTCTGGTGATATCGGCAATGTGTTCATCAGATAACTCATTGCGCTTGTCACCCAATGACTTGCTCATTTTTTTGTAGAAATCTACAGCGTTAATCAGCTGTACTTTTCCTTGCCTCTCTTTTGGTTTATGGTTGGATAGAATCCATATGTATGTGCTAATGCCTGTATTGTAAAATAACTGATTAGGTAAGGCAACAATAGCTTCCAGTAGGTCATTTTCAATTATCCATTGGCGTATGCTACTTTCATTTTTCTTTGAGCTTGGTGAACCAGAAAATAGAGGAGAACCATTTAACACTATTGCTAAACGAGAACCACCTTTTTCCTTAGGTTTCATTTTCTTTATTAGGTTCATTAGAAACAAGAAAGAACCATCGGATACTGACGGTAAACCCGCTCCATAGCGTCCGGCAAAGCCAAGCTCATTATGTTCGTCTTTTACTTCCTTTTCTACCTTCTTCCATTTCACGCCAAATGGCGGGTTTGTTATCAGGTAATCAAATTCATGTCCTATGAATTGGTCAGGCTTTTGCTTCTCGCTTTCCTTACGCTTTAAGCTGTTCGCTTTTTTAATGTTTGCAGGGTTTTGCCCCTTAATCATTAAATCTGATTTACAGATGGCGTAAGACTCGTTATTGGTTTCTTGTCCAAATAATTCTAATCGTGCATCGGGGTTTAGTTCGTTTAGGTATTCATCTGCCACTGATAACATGCCACCTGTTCCGGCACAGCAATCAAAAATGGTTTTCACCACACCCTTCTTACGTAACATGTCGTTGTCGTACATAAAGAGGAGATTTACCATGAGTTTGATGACTTCCCTTGGGGTAAAATGTTCTCCAGCAGTTTCGTTCGATAATTCCGCAAACTTTCGAATGAGTTCCTCGAACATGTAACCCATTTCCATACTAGATACTTTATCGGGATGCAAATCGACTTCTTGAAAGCGTTTAAATACCATGAACAAGAGGTTATTGTCCTCAAGTTTGCTTATTTGGTTATCAAACTCAAATTGCTCTATTACCTCTCGTGCATCTTCCGAAAAACCATTGATGTAGTTTCTAAGGTTGGAAGCCAAGTTGTTGGGGTCGGCAATGAGCTTGTCAAAATCGTATTTACTCTTGTTATGGAAGTTGTAGCCAGCTTCTTTGTTAAGTATTGGGTCTAGGTTTTGGATGTTCATGGATTTAACCGCATCCAGCTTCTTTAACACCTTCTCTTTGGTGTCGGTTAAAACGCAATCTAAGCGTCTTAGAACTGTTAACGGCAGTATTACCTTACCGTAGTCCGATTGTTTATAATCTCCTCTTAGAAGGTCTGCTATAGACCAAATAAAGTTTGCTGATTCTTTGGTTGTCATAGTTGATTTAACAAATCTAAAAAACTTGAAAATTGAATAGATTAAAATTATCCTTGGTTGAAATTTTTATTCTGCGTGTAATTGTACCCAACGATTTTTACAAAAATTATTTCATGGTCAGATCCGTGATCTGACTTGTTAGAAACTAATTCTCAAATGTTGGTAAATCCAGTCTAAAATTCCCTTGTTTCTCTTCTATATAGTACTCATTCCATTTTTTAGAGTATTCTGTTGATGTCCAGGGCTTATTTATTTTTGATTTTGGAGTTATGACCGTAACTCTATCAACTATTAAATTTTTAACCAGATTTTTCAAATCGGAAGGCTGGAATTTGCGTCTTAAGGCTCTATTGGAATTAAGTTTCTCAAATAGTGAGAATAGGTCTGCTATGGTTTTAAAGTGTAGTATAAATTCAATTTCACATTTACAATAATCGAGAGAGAAAAGCTTAATGAAATCCTCCTTTTCACCTTTATAAATGCCATTTTCCGAGAGAGATGTGTAAACTGTCTCTTCTACTTCATCGCAAATGAAAATTGAACTATGCTTTTTATGTGATTTGCTTTTGTACAGCTTTAACCAATCGTTTGTTTCATCACACTGATGAAATTGGGTGTACCAACTCTTCGCAATTTTTAAATTCTTTTTCTTCCATATTAATTCTTTTGAATCATTTGGCTTATATGATTCAAGAAGACTAACCAGAATTTTAAGTCGACTTTCGGTTTCATCAATATGCTTCTTCGTGATAGGATTAGGAACATTATTGTTTTCCAAATGCCTAATAAGAAGTTTTAAAAAAGTTGGGATTCCATTGTCATCCAGACAATTCAAATCTTTTTTTAGCGTTAAAAAGAAATCGTTTTGGTTGTAGAATTTTGGCCATTGAGTTTTAAAAGCGGGATTTAATTCCTTTAACCTATTGCCAGCAAGTTTGGAGAAAGTGCCTCCTTTAGAACCTGTATGAATTGAAGATCGAAATGCGGGGTTTCGATATGTCTTTATTTGATCAATCGAATCGGGTATATGCTTTAGAATCTCAGAAATCATTGTAAGTCATTTAATACTTCATCGGTAGCTTCGTTAGAAAACTGACCAAAATATCCCTTGGTTGTTTTTATATCACTGTGCCCAAGAATTTGTCCTAATTTCTCAATTCCAACACCCTTGTCTCTGGTAGTTGTGCTAAACGCATGTCTAGCCACGTAAGATGTGATTTTTTTGTTCTCAATCCCGATTAGCTCCCCAATGATTTTTAGGTTTTTGTTATGACGCTTAAGCTGACGTTTATAACGCCCCTCCATTTGTATGTCTGTTTTTGCCTGATTGTTTAATATGGGTAGCAAGTAAGGTGAGTCCTTTTCGGTAAATTTATCCATCCGTTTAAGAAGGTCATATAGTGTTTCGTTTAAAGGGAATGAAAGTTTCTTTTTTGTTTTTCTACGGGTAAAATGAACTCTCCCATCTTTAAGGTTCTTTTTTTTCGTTAGAAATGCTAAATCCTTTAAGTTAACCCCGCCCGAGTAAAAGCTAAAAAGAAAAATTAATTGAGTTAATTCTAAATCTGGTCGATTAGAAAGGTTGATGTTTTTAAATTTCTCAAATTCCTCTGGTGATAAGGTTGTGGGAGTATAGTCCGATTTTAACTTTGAAATCTTATAGGTGTTGAACGGATAGTTTTCTTTTTTTGCATTTCCTTTTTCAATTGCAGAGTTATACCATGCTCTAATCTCTCTCATTTTAAAACTAATTCCTCCCTCGGTACCACCAGCTTTTTTCAAAAATAACTCATAGCCATCAAGAATTTCTGGGGTAATATCGTCAAAGGTTATTGACTTTTTGATGTATGACTTAAAGCTTCTTGCAGTCTCATAACATGATTTTGCGGAAGAATGTCTGGAATGTTCTCTAAAGTATTCCTCCCTATGTTTTGCAAATTCAAATATTGAAATTGCATGAGGTTCAATATTCGGGTGGAAAATTTCTTGGTATCCAATTTTGATATCCTGTAGTGTATAATTAGCATTTTCTGCTTCCAACGTATTTATAAGCTCTTCAATTTTTTGTTTTCTTTCAAACAGTGCTTGGTTAATTGCCTTGTAGTTGTTTACAGATCTTCTAACTGAAAGCTTGTTTGCATCCCACTCAGATTTATTCAGGTTTATCCCCGTAGTAATGACAGAGGTTTTACCATTTCTGGCGTATAATTTTAGTATTATGGGGTACTTTCCTGATTTAAGCGATTTGTTACGCAATAGAATTTTTACCGAAGCCATTTTTCTAATTTAGGTCAAGCTAAAGGTCAAGGTTTTTATTCAAATCAGCACCATTTAATCAGAAGTATCAGAAAATAATTATCGTTATTTAACTGTATTTCAGTGCCTTTATAAATATATGTTTGAGTTTAAAGAAAAAATACACCTGCCTTACAAGCAGGGGGTCACTGGTTCGAATCCAGTATTTCCCACACAAAATTATAAGAGGGATTCAGATAACTGAGTCCCTTTTTTTGTGCGTTAATAATTCATATTTAAACGAGGGAGGTGCTAATTTCGGATCAAGTCATAAATCTGTGGACTTGAAGATTTTTAAGCATAAATCTGGGTTAATCTAAAAAGGAAGAATTCGATTTTTCTAACCCCTCTAAATTGAGCTCTAAAGGCCTTGATTTTGGCATTAAAGGATTCGGCAGCGGCATTGGTGCTTCGGTTATCGAAGTAATTGATGATGGTCTGGTAGTGATTTTGGATGGTTCTAGATATGGTGTTGAAGGACTTAAATCCTGACTGAGCCACTTCTTCGTGCCAACGAGCCAACCTTGTAAATGCATAGATTTTACCTCTATTTTCCTTAAA